>NZ_JBBEOI010000082.1 GCF_037860755.1 Aquipuribacter hungaricus
GCCCCTCTCCCCCGCCCGGCCGACCGGCCCGGCGCAGGGCCGGTGCCGTCGGGCGCCGGCGGTCCGCCCCGCTGCAGGACCGACGTCGGGGCCGGGGCGCTCGCCACGCCGGGACCGTAGGGGGCGCCGGTGGACGCGAGGTGAACGGCGGGCGTCCGGGGCGTCGGGGCCCTGCAGGGGGCGTCCCGCCGGCGCGCCGGGGCCTACCTCGGCGCGCCGGCCCGGTGCGCCTGCTTGGTCACGTACATCGCCTGGTCGGCGTGGTGGAGCAGCTCGCCGAAGGTCTCGCCGTCGCCGGGGTAGACGCTGACGCCGATGCTGGTGACGACCTGGACCTCGCTCTGCCCGCCGGCCGTGCCGCCGTCCGTGGGCCCGGTGAGCAGGACCGGCTGGCGGACCTGCGCGGCCAGGTGGTCGCCGACCCTCTCGACCTCGGCGCGGCCGGCCGCCGGGTCGAGCCCGGGCAGCGCGACGAGGAACTCGTCCCCGCCGAGGCGGGCGATGAGGTCGGTGCGGCGGACGTGCTGCCGCAGCCGCTGGGCGACCGCGACGAGCAGCTCGTCGCCGGCCGCGTGGCCGAGGTCGTCGTTGACGGCCTTGAAGCCGTCGAGGTCGAGGAACAGCAGGGCCAGGCTGTGCCCGCCGGCCCGGGCGTCCCACAGCGCGGTCTCGACGCGCTCCTCGACGCGGCGCCGGTTGGCGAGCCCGGTGAGGGGGTCCGTCCAGGCCAGCTGCTCGATCCGGGCGAGGTAGCTCTTGGTCCGGTCCCGCTCCTGCGCGAGGGCGCGCTCGGCGTCGACCCGGGCGGTGACGTCGTTCTGGACGCCGATGTACTGCAGCAGCCGGCCGTCGCCGTCGAGCACGGGGGCCAGGTAGATCTCGTTCCACCACGGCTCCCGGTCGGCCCCGCGGTGGTTGAGCAGGGTGCCGCGCCACTCCCGGCGACCGCGGATCGCCGAGCGGATCTCGTCGAGCACGGCGGCGTCGGTGTCCGCGCCCTGGAGGAAGCGGCAGTTGCGGCCCAGCACCTCCTCGGCGCGGAAGCCGGACAGGTCCTCGAAGGCCTGGTTGACGTAGATGAGCGGCTGGTCGGGGCGGCGCATGTCGGCGATGGTCACGCCGCTCGTGGTCGCCGCGAGGGCGCGGTGGAGCAGCGCCTCGCCGGTCGGCGTGGTCCGCAGGGCCGCGGGCTGCGCGGACCCGGGCTGCGCGGTCGTCGGGGAGCCGGCCGGGCTGGTCGGGCCGGTCGGGCCGGCGACGCCGGCCTGGGGGCGCAGGCTGGCGGTGGTGCGCGGGGCGACCCGGGACAGCAGCGCCTGGGCGGCGGCCACGACGGTCCCCCGGGAGTAGGTGAGCGCGTACTCGAACATCCGGTCCGCGTCGGGACCGGTGTCCCCGAGGTCCCGCGCGAGCAGCGCGGCGCTGAAGTGCGGGGCCAGCACGACGACGTCCCACTCGCCGCGGACCGGGTCGGTCGGCGCCAGCGAGGCACCCCGCAGGCCGGGGACGGGCTCGTCGGGCAGGTCCTCCCCGACCGCGCACACGAAGCCGACCCGGTCCACGAGGTCCCGGTAGCGGCCCGTGGTCGCGGGCGTGAAGTGGCGGGCCTCCTGGAAGGTGGAGGCGACGACGGCGGTCTCGCCCAGCCGCATGGCCTCCCGCTCCAGCTGCTTGCTCACCTCGATGAGCAGCGCCTTCGGCGAGCGGCGGAGCACCGTGCCCACGGGCAGCAGCGCGAAGGGGGAGGTCGCCCCCGGGTCGTGGCCGGACGCGGGCGCGGGCAGCTCGAGGCTGCCGGTGCCGTAGCCCTCGGCGGGTCCGGGCTGGGGCCGCCCGAACATCCAGCCCTGGCCCAGCTGCGCGCCGAGCGCGCGGGCGGTCCTCAGGTGGTGCTCGTCCTCGATGCCCTCCGCGAGCAGGCGGGCGCCGGTGGACTCGGCGTAGGCGTTGACGGCGTTCATGATCTGGGCGACCGCGGGGCCGGGCCGCTCCTGGACCAGGCTGAGGTCGAGCTTGACGACGTCCGGTCGCAGCAGCGGCATGAACGCCAGCGACAGCGACTCCGCGCCCACGTCGTCCAGCGCGACGCCCCAGCCGAGCTCGCGGACGCGGTCCACGGTGCGCAGCAGCTCCGCCGGCCGGTTGGCCAGCGCGCGCTCGGTGATCTCCACGACCACCTGCAGGTGCCCGGGGGCACCCTCGGCCAGGGCGAGCAGGTCGTCCAGGGGGGCGCTGTCCAGGACCTCGGGCTCGACGTTGACGAACAGGGTGAGGGGGGCGAGCAGCCCGACCTCGATCGCCCCGCGGAAGGCCGCGGCCCGGCAGGCCTCGTCGAGCTCCGCCAGCACGCCCTCCGCCCGGGCCACGGCGAAGAGCAGGTCGGGGCGCTCGAGGCTGCTCCCGCGGGGTCCTCGCGCCAGCGCCTCGTAGGCCACGACGAGCCCGGTGTCGAGGTCGACGATGGGCTGGAAGACCGAGCGGATGCCGCCCTCGATCACCTGGTGCGCGCTGGTCACTGCCACGTCCTCTCGTAGTGCTGTCGAGGGACGTATCGGCCCGGCGGGCCCCGTCTTGAGCCCGTCGCGACCTCGGCCTGCAGATGGTTGCCACCTGCAACCACCGGCGTAGTGTGTGCGCTCCCAGCACTCCCGTGCGCACAGATTGAGGCCGCCGTGCACCCGTCCCGCCGCTCCGTCCTGACCGTCCCGCTGGCCGCCGCGCTCGGCGCCGCCACGCTGGGCGGCACGTCCGCCACCGCCTCCGGGGCCCCGCAGCAGAGCCCCGTCGACATCCGCACCCGCGACCTGGTGCGCGGGCGCCGCCTGCCCCCGCTGCACGTGCGCTACGACCACCACGCGCAGGTCAGCCTCGCCTACGTCACCCGCGACGCGGGCTCCCCCGACGGCTGCCTGGTCCGCGACGTCGAGGAGACCGAGCAGGCCGGCGTCGAGCCGGGCGCCGGCTGGGTGGTCGTCGACGACGTCCGCTACGACCTGCTCCAGACCCACTTCCACACCCCGTCCGAGCACTCGGTCGACGGGGTCCGCACGCCCATGGAGCAGCACCTGGTCCACAGCAGCGCCGACGGGCGGCTGCTGGTCCTCGCGGTGCTGCTGCAGGAGGGGTCCGAGGGCGAGGCGGACCGCCTGCTGTCGGTGCTGCCCGACGAGTGCGAGGACCCGGTGCCGGTCACCGACGTCGACCTGCGCGCCATGCTGCCCCGGCGGCTGTCCGCGGTCCGCTACGCCGGCTCGCTGACCACCGCGCCCTACACCGAGGGCGTGCAGTGGTTCGTCGTCGGCACGCAGACGGTGAGCGCGGCCGGGATCGAGCGGTTCCGCGAGGTGTTCCCCGAGGGCGACTCCCGCGAGACGCAGCCGCTGGCCGGCCGACGCCTGGTCGCCGACCCGGGCGCCGCGGCGTGGCTGGGCGACGTCTGAGGCGGACGGGCCTCAGCCGGCCCAGCGCAGCGCCTGGGCCGTCCCCGACGAGACGGCGGCGGGGGTCGTGGGGACGCAGAACCACACGACCTTCCCCCCGGGGACCCGGCGGCACCCCCAGAACACCGACAGGGAGTTGAGGAGCTCGACCCCCCGTCCGTTCTCGTCCGACGCCCGGCTCGGCCGGGCGCGGTAGGGCGGCTGGACGGACCCGTCCTCGACCTCGACGCAGAGCACCGGCCCGACGTCGAAGAAGCGGAGGGTGCTCGGGGTGCCGGCGTGGACCACGACGTTGGTCACCACCTCGGTGAGCAGCAGCTCCAGGGTGTCGCCGGCGTCGGCGTCGTGGTGCTCCACCAGCGCCCGGAGCCAGCGGCGCGCCGCCCGGGGGGAGGTCGGCTCGCACGGCAGCTGGAGCTCGTCCACGGTCCTGGCCTCCTGGTGCCGGCACCGGGGAGCGGTGCTGGTGGCGGGGTGGCGCCTCCCGCACCGACCCTCGGTGCACAGCCTGCCACCGACCGTCGCGCTCTGCGGTGCGCTCGCAGGTCCTCGGCAGGGGCGGGCCACCCGTCCGGCGCAACGGCACGGGAGGCGGTCCGGCACCGGGACGAGCCGGCCGGCGCGGGGACGAGCCGGAACAACCCGCGCACCGTCGCGGTTCGGCCCGGGGACAGCCGTGCGGCACGGGCACCGGGGCCACGCACGCGCGCCACCGTCCGGTGGTGCGGACGCCCGAGCCCTGCGAGGACCCACCTGTGACCCAGCACCGCCCGACCGGCACCGCCCCGACGACCGCCGCCCCGAGCTCGGCTCGTACCGCGGCCCCCGTGTGGCCGGCCCTCGCGGCCCTCGCCCTCGGCGGCTTCGGCATCGGCACCACGGAGTTCGCCACCATGGGGGTGCTCCCGGAGATGGCGCGCGACCTCGGTGCGACCGTGCCGGAGGGGGGCCACCTGGTCTCCGCCTACGCGGTCGGCGTCGTGGTCGGCGCACCGACCCTGGCCGCCCTCGGCGCGCGGCTGCCGCGGCGGATGCTCCTGCTGGCGCTGGTGTCCGCGGTGCTCGTCGGCAACGCCCTGTCCGCCGTGGCGCCGTCCTTCCCGGCGCTCCTCGTCGCCCGCTTCCTCAGCGGCCTGCCCCACGGCGCGTACTTCGGCATCGCCGCGGTGGTCGCGGCCTCCCTCGTCACGCCCGACCGGCGTGCCCGGGCCGTGGCCCGGGTCATGCTCGGGCTCACGGTGTCCAACGTCGTCGGCGTGCCCCTGGCGACGGTGCTCGGGCAGCAGCTCGGCTGGCGCAGCACGTACGCCGCCGTCGTGCTGGTGTCGGGGCTCGCGCTGGTCGCCATCAGCCGCTGCGTCCCGCCCGTCGCCGCGCTGGACGGCGCGTCGCCCCGACGCGAGCTGGGGGCCCTGCGCCGCCCGCAGGTGTGGCTCACCCTGGCCGTCGGGTCGGTCGGCTTCGGCGGGTTCTTCGCCGTCTACAGCTACATCACCCCGACGCTGGTGGAGGTGGCGGGCTTCCGCACCGCCGCCGTGCCCGCCGCCCTGGCCCTGTTCGGCGTCGGCATGACGGTGGGCACCGAGCTGGGCGGCCGGCTCGCCGACCGGTCGGTGATGGGGACGCTGTTCCTCGGCATGACCGCCTCGGCCCTGGCGCTGGCCGCATTCTCCGTCACGGTGCACACCGTCGTCGGCGCCGCCGTCACGGTGTTCGTCATCGGGATGACGGGCTCCTCGACGATCCCGGCCCTGCAGACCCGGCTCATGGACGTCGCCGGGGACGCGCAGTCGCTCGCCGCGGCCGGCAACCACGCGGCGCTCAACGCGGGCAACGCGCTGGGGGCCTTCCTGGGCGGCGCGGTCGTCGCCGCGGGCTTCGGCTGGACGTCGCCCGCCCTGGTCGGCGCGGGGCTGGGTGTCCTCGGCCTCGGCGTGCTCACCGTCTCGTACCTGCTCGACCGGCGCGCGGGCGGTCCCGCGGCCCCGGTCGCCACCGCCCCGGTGACCGCACCGGTCGACGCACCGGTCGACGCCACCCCGCAGGGCTCAGCCGCGCCCGTCGGCTGACCGCACGGCACCCTCAGGACCCGCACCGGTCCGGTCCGTCCCGAGGGCCCGCTCGAGCGCACCCTCGGACGCCGCCAGCCAGCGCCGCCCGCGCTGGTCGTGCTCCTGGGCCCGGGGGGTCCAGTACCGGGCGTACCCGGCCTGGCCCCGCTCGGCGCCCGCCCGGACGATGCCGTAGCACCAGCCGTGGCTCTCGCGGGCGGCCTGCACCAGCCTCGCGCGGTCCGCGGCCGGGAGCCCGTAGGCGTCGGCCGCGAGCCTGAGCCGCTCGAGGGCCCGCCCCGACCGGGCGTCGGGCACGTCGTCCGGGTCGCGCAGCGGCACCCAGAGGCGGACCAGCAGCGCCAGGTCCCACAGCGCCGAGCCGGGGCTGGCCAGGTCGAAGTCGATGAGCGCGACCGCCCGGCCGTCGCGGAGCACGACGTTGTCCGGGCTGAGGTCGTTGTGCCCGACGAGCCCCCCGCGGTAGGCCGGCGGCACCTCGGAGCCCCAGACGCGGCCCGCGGGGTCGAAGCCGGCGACGGCGCGGTGGTAGCGGCGCAGCAGGTCCACGACGCCGACGAGCACCTCGTCCGAGGCCGCCCACGCGGGGAACGGCGCCGTCGGCACGTCGCCCTCGACGTAGCTGAGCACCTCGCGGCCCTGCTCGTCCTCGCCCAGGTACCGCGGGGCGCCGTCGAAGCCCTGGTCCTGGAGGTGCCGCAGCAGCGCGTGCACCGCGGGGCTGGCCCGCGTCTGGGGCCGGCGCACGGTGCCGTCGACCCTCACCACGAGGCCGTCGTTGGACGTGCCGCCCCGGAGTACCTCCCCGCCGGAGGCCGCGCCCGGGGTCACGCCCGGGCGAGCAGCGCCCGGGCGACGCTGCTGTGGGTGACGATGCTGTCGACGCACCCTCCCCGGACCGCCGCCTGCGCCGCCTCCACCTTCTCGGTGCCGTAGACGACGCCGATCACCTCCGGGACCGCGCGCAGGTCCGCGTGCCGGACGCAGATCATCCGCTGGGCCAGCGGCGCGTCGACCTCCGCCCCGTCGCCGTCCAGGAGCACCCCGGACACGTCGGCCCGGACACCGAGGGCGCGCAGCTCCTGCCGCTCCTGCTCCGACAGCGCGTCGTAGACCGTGGAGTACGGCGGCTCCCAGCTCCCCAGCCCGACGACGGCCTTGGTGACGGACCGGAACTGCTCGAAGGCGCGGGCGACCTCGGGCTGCGCCCGCAGCACGGTGGCGGTCTGGGCGTCGGGGACGATCATCGGGTAGTGGTAGTAGTACGCGGTCCCGCCGCCGAGCCGGGCCACGTCGCGGACCAGGTCGATGGAGCTGTCGTCGACATCCGGGCGCGACAGCGCCCCCGTGAGCTGGACGACCGCGCAGGGCGCGAGCTGCGTCAGGGCGGAGTTCATCGCCAGCAGCGAGCGGGCCCAGCCGAGGCCGAGGACGTCGTCGGGGGTGACGATCTCCTCCAGCAGCTCCGCCGCCGCGCGGCCCACCTTCTGCATGAGCGCGCCCGGGTGCTCGTCGGGGGTGTCGACGACGATGGCGTGGGTGAGGGAGAAGGCGTCCTGCAGCTCCGCGGACAGCCCCACGGCGACCGTCGCGCCGGGGTGGCCGATCTCGATGCGGACCAGGCCGCTGGCCCGGCTGTCGTCGAGCAGCCGCGCGACCTTGAACCGGCTGATCCGGAACTCGTCGGCGATCTCGCTCTTGGACCGGCCGTCGATGTAGTACCGGCGGGCGATGGAGGCGGCCAGCACCGTCTTGGCGTGCCCGGCGACGGGCTGTGCGGTCATCATGCGCCTCCTGGGACAGGACGGGGTGCTGCGCTGGACAGGCCTCCGATCGTGTCACGGCCCGGCGGCCACGGGCTCCGCGAGCTAGCGGCCCGGCTCGACGACCACCTTGAGGGAGGCAGGGTCGCGGTCGGCGTCCAGGGCGGCACCGACGTCGTCCAAGCCGTACCGGCCGGTGACGAGCCGGTCGAGGTCCACCTGCCCGGAGGCGACGAGGTGCGCCGCGAGCGGCCAGGTCCCGGTGTAGCGGAAGATCCCGGTGAGGGTGAGCTCGCGGTCCTGGATCGTCGCCACGGGAAGCACCATGTCGGCGTCGCCCAGGCCGACGACCACGGCCCGGCCGGCCGGGCGCAGCGCCCCGATGCCGGCCACCACCGCGGCCGCCACCCCGCTGCAGTCGACGAAGGCGTCCACGCCGAGCCCCGCGACCTCCTCGGCCGCGGGGTCGAGCACCGAGGTGGCCCCGGCGCGCAGCGCCGCCTCGCGGCGCTCGCGCACCGGGTCGGAGACGACGACCTCCGCGGCCCCGAACGCCCGGGCGACCTGCGCGACGATGACGCCGATCGGTCCCGCCCCCGCCACGAGCACCCGGTCCCCGGGCACCGTGCCGGCCTTGCGGACCGCCGCGATCCCCACCGACAGCGGCTCGAGCAGCGCCCCGGCGTCGTCGGAGAGCTCGTCGGGCAGGGGGTGGGCGAACACGGCGGGCACCGCGACGTACTCCACGAACGCCCCGTCGACCGGCGGGGTGGCGAAGAACCGCATCCGCGGGCACAGGTTGTAGCGGCCGGCGAGGCACTGCCCGCAGGCCAGGCACGGCCGCTGCGGCTCGACCCCGACGCGCCCGCCGACCCGGTCCGCGTCGACGCCCTCCCCCACGGCGACGACCCGGCCCGACACCTCGTGCCCGAGCACGAGCGGGGCGTCGACGACGTAGTCCCCGATCCGCATGTGCCGCCAGTAGTGGACGTCGGAGCCGCACACCCCGACGGAGGCGACCTGGACCAGCACCTCGCCGGGCGGCACCGCGGGCACCGGGCGCTCCTGGACCTCGACGTGACCCGCCCCCAGCAGCACGCTGGCCCGCATCGTCGCCGGGAGGGAGCTCACTTGACGGCGCCGAGCGACAGCCCCTGGACGAGCTTGTCCTGCGCGGCGAAGCCCGCGACGAGCACGGGCAGGGAGATGACGAACGCCGCGGCGCACACCTGGGCGAGGAACAGGCCCTGGCTGGTGGCGAACCCGGTGAGGTACACCGGGGCCGTCCCGGCCACGACCGAGGTGAGCGTGCGCGCCAGCAGCAGCTCGTTCCAGCTGAAGATGAAGCAGATGAGCGCGGTGGCGGCGATGCCGGGCAGGGCGACCGGCGCGACCACCCGTCGCAGGATCGTGACGAGCCCGGCGCCGTCGAGCTGGGCGGCCTCGAGCATCTCCACCGGCACCTCGGCCAGGAACGAGCGCATCATCCAGATCGCGATCGGCAGGTTCATGGTCGTGTAGAGCAGCGTGAGCAGCGTGATGTTGTCGAGCAGGCCCGTGGTCCGCGCGAAGAGGAACAGCGGCAGCAGGCCGGCGACGATCGGCAGGAACTTGGTGGACAGCAGGAAGAAGAGGACGTCGGTCCACTTCTTCACCGGCTTGATCGACAGCGCATAGGCGGCGGGGATCGCCAGCAGCAGCACCAGGACGGTCGAGCCGACCGACGCGGTGGCGGAGTTGATGAGCGGCGGCCAGGGGTTGCCGCCCCCGGTGATGCCGAAGAAGTTGCGGTAGGCGTCCAGGGTGAGCGGCGCGAACAGCGACGGCGGGTTGGTGGCCGCGTCCACCTCGGAGTGGAACGAGGTGAGGAGCATCCACAGCACCGGGGTGACGAACAGCAGCCCGACGACCCAGGCGAGGACGCCCCACAGCGGGCTGCCCTTCTGCTCGACGCCGCTGCGCCGGCGGGGCCGCTTGAACGAGGTCGCGGCGACGGCGGGGTTGCGCGAGGTCGACGTGGGTTCGCTGACGGTGCTCATCGGGCGTTCTCCTCGTCGAACAGGGACGACACGACGCGCAGGGCGAACGTGGCGATGATGATCGTGCCGATGACAACCACGACGCCCTGGGCGGACGCCAGGCCGTAGTCCTGCCGCTGGAAGAACGTGGCGTAGATCGTGTAGGGCAGGTTGGCCGTCCCCAGCGCCCCGGCGGTCATGATGAACACCGCGTCGAAGTTCTGGACGATGTAGATGCTGCCCAGCAGGCCGCCGAGCTCCAGGTAGCGGCGCAGGTGCGGGAAGGTCAGGTACCGGAAGATCTGCAGCGCGCCGGCGCCGTCCATCCGGGCCGCCTCGACGACGTCCAGCGGCTTGGACTGCAGCCCCGCCAGGACGATGAGCATCATGAACGGCGTCCACTGCCAGATGAGGGACATCTCGACGGCCAGCAGCGGGTACTCCTGCAGCCAGGCGACCTGGGGCGGGCTGCTGGAGCCGAACAGGCTCCAGACCCAGGTGAGCACCCCGTTGAACAGGCCGAACGACGGGTTGAGCAGGGCGTGCTTCCACAGCAGCGCCGCGGCGACGGGGACCACGAGGAACGGCGCGATCATCATCGTGCGCACGGCGCCCCGGCCCAGGAACTTCCGGTCCAGCAGCAGGGCGATCAGCGTGCCGAGGACCAGGCTGACGCCGACGACGACGACCGTGAGCACGATCGTCGTCCACACCGCCGACCGGGTCGAGGCGTTGGTGAAGACGGAGACGTAGTTGTCCAGGCCGGCGAAGCCCCGCTGGTCCGGGCGCAGCGCGTTCCAGTCCATGAACGACACGATGATGGTGACGAGGAACGGCAGCTGGGTGGCCACGACGACGAGGACCATCGCGGGCAGCAGGGGCAGGCGTCGGCGCCTGGCCTCGCGCCGGCTGCGGGCCGCCGCGCCCTGCGGCTGCTCGTAGGTGGTCCGCTGGCGCGGGGTGAGGTCGGGGGCGTGGACGGGTGTGGCCTCGGTCGGGCTCATGGGCACTCCTTCGTGGCGGGTCCCCGACGCCGGCGCCCGTGGGGGACGCCGGCGTCGGTGGTGCGACGTGGCCGGAGGAGGTGGGGCGCCCCCGGCGGGGCAGCGGCCGCGGCCGCTGCCCCGTGCTGGCTACTCCTTGTTCGCCTCGCCGGCTTCCTGGGCGAGCTGCTGGCCGTTGTCCAGCGCCTCCTGGACCGTGGTCTGCCCCGCGATGGCGGCGCTCACCCCGAGAGAGACCTCCGTGGCCATGCCCGCGAACTCCGGGATGGCGACGAACTGGATGCCGGGCGCGGGGCGCGGCTGCACGCCCGGGTCCAGCGGGTCGGCCGAGGTGATGGCCTGCTGCGTCTGCTCGTAGAAGGCGGCGGCGGCCTCCTGGTACTCGGGGTTCTCGTAGGTCGAGGCGCGCTTGCCGGCCGGCACGCGGGCCCAGCCGAGCTCCTCGGCGACGAGCTCCTCGTACTCCTGCGAGGACGCCCAGGAGATGAACTCCCACGCGGCGTCCTTGTTGGTGGAGGACTCCTGGACGCCCCAGGCCCAGCTGTACAGCCAGCCCGAGGAGTCGGTCTCCTTGACGGGGGCGGGGGCGTAGCCCATGAGCCCCTGCACCGGCGAGCCGTCGGCCTCCAGCGAGCCGGCCGCGGAGGTCGCGTCGTACCACATGGCCACGCCGCCCTGGGTCATGGCGTTGAGGCACTCGGTGAAGCCGGCGTTGGCCGCCCCGGGCTCGCCGTGGGCGGTGACCAGGTCGACGTAGAACTGGGTGGCCTCGACGAACTCCGGGGAGTTGACCTGGGCGTCGAAGTTCTCGTCGAACCAGGTGCCGCCGAAGGTGTTGACCACGGTGGTGAGCGGGGCGAAGACCTGGCCCCAGCCGGACTGCCCGCGCAGGCAGATGCCGTCCATGCCGGGACGGACGCCGTCGGCCTGCTCGGCCAGCGCGGCCACCTCGTCCCAGGTGGGGTTCTCGGGCATGACCAGGCCGGCCTCCTCGAAGACGTCGGCGCGGTACATGAGGAACGAGGACTCGCCGTAGAACGGCTGCGCGTACAGCGAGCCGTCCTCGCCGCGCAGCCCGTCGGCGATGGGCTCGAGGATGTCGCCCTGGTCGAACTCGGCGTCCTCCTCGACGTAGCTGTCCAGGTTGGCCAGCCAGCCGTTGGAGGAGAAGAACGGCACCTCGTAGTTGGAGATGGTGGCCACGTCGTACTGGCCCGCCTGGGCCGAGAAGTCCGTGGCGATGCTGTCGCGGACGTCGTTCTCCGGCAGCACCGTGAAGTTCACCGTGATGCCGGTCTCGGCGGTGAAGTTCTCCTCGGTGAGGGTCTGCAGGTCTTCCATCTGCGGGTTGTTCACCATGATGACGGAGACCTCGCCGCCACCCCCGGCGCTGTCCCCGCTGGCGTCCCCGCCCGCGGCGGCGCCGCCGTCGGAGCTGCCGCCGCCGGCCCCGGCGCAGCCCGCCAGCGCCACGGTGAGACCGGCCACGATCAGGGAGGCAGTGCCTGCACGTCGACGTGCTGCCATGCGTGTTCCTTCTTTCGGTCGGGGGCCCGGCCCGCTGGCCGGTGCCGTCGCTCGGGTGCCGTTCCACCGCTCTCCTGAGCCCTCTGTCCGCTCAGATGTGCAGGCCATTCCTAGGACGCGGCCCGGGTGCTGTCAAGGGCCGCGAGCAGCTCGAGACCTGTCCGTGATGCCCCTGACCTGCGGCTCCGCGCCACGAGGGGTCGCCGACGACCAGCCGGCCCCCGGGGGCAGGCTGGTCGCGGCGGGCGCCCTCAGGCGGGGCCGACGAGCGCCTCCAGCGTCGCCCGGGCACCGTGCGCCCGCAGCGACGCGAGCGCGCCGGCGTAGGCCTCGGTGAAGCGGGGGTCGTCGACGAGGTCGCCGAACAGGTCGCGGTCGCGCAGCAGCGCCAGGGGGTCCTCGTCGTGGCGCGCGGCCGCGGCCATGACCTGCTCCTTGAGCCGGTCCACCACCTCGATGGGGTGGCCCTGCTCGTCGACCCCCTCGGCGTAGCGGGCCCACGAGGCGATGACGAGCGCACTGTGCCCGACCTCTCCCCCGGTCCGCAGGTTCTCCGCGACGACCGGCACGAGCCAGGTGGGGATCCGGTCCGAGCTCTCGGCGGCGAGCCTGGCGAGGGTGTCCCGGACCTCGGGGTTGGCGAAACGGTCGACCAGGCCGTGGCGGTAGGCGTCCAGGTCCACCCCCGGCACCTCGGGCAGCGTGGGGCTGCCCTCGCGCTCCATGTAGCCGAGCAGGAACCGCCGGAACAGCGGGTCCGAGGCGGCCTCGTGGGCGTAGCGGTAGCCGGCCAGGTGCCCCAGGTAGGCGATGGCCTGGTGGCCGACGTTGAGCAGGCGGAGCTTCATGAGCTCGTACGGCTCGACGTCGTGCACCAGCTGGACGCCGACCTCCTCGAGCGGCGGCCGGCCGGAGGAGAACTCGTCCTCGACGACCCACTGGGCGAACGGCTCGCACACCACCGGCCAGCCGTCCTCGATGCCGGTGCTGTCCGTGAGCTGCTGGACGTCGTCGGGGACCGTGACCGGGGTGATGCGGTCGACCATCGAGCTGGGGAACGAGACCTCGGCGAGCATCCAGTCGGCCAGCTCGGGGTCCAGGAGCCGGGCGAAGGCGGCCATCATCCGCCGGGCCACGTCGCCGTTGCCGGGGATGTTGTCGCAGGACAGCACCGTGAACGGCGGCGTCCCCTCAGCGCGGCGGCGCGCGAGCGCGGCGACGACGTAGCCGAACGCGGTGCTCGGCACCGCGCCGGGGACCAGGTCGGCGGCGATGGCGGGCGACCCGGCGTCGAACTCCCCCGTCACCTGGTTGACCAGGTAGCCGCCCTCGGTGATCGTCAGGGAGACGATGCGGACGGCGGGGTCGGCCATCTGGCCCAGGACGGCCTGCGGGTCGTCCGGGGCGAGCAGCGCCCTCACCACCGAGCCGACCACCCGCGGTTCCCGGCGGCCGTCGGGGTGCTTGACGACGAGGGTGTAGAGGCCGTCCTGGCGCTGGAGGGTCTCGATGATCCGGCGGTCGTGGGGCAGGACGCCCACCCCGCACAGCGCCCAGTCCGTGCCGAGACCCCGGGCCATGAGGTCGTCGAGGTAGGCCGCCTGGTGCGCGCGGTGGAAGCCGCCGACCCCCAGGTGGACGATGCCGACCCGCAGCGCGCCGCGGTCGTAGCCGGGGACCGGGACGGCGGGGTCGAGGGAGGCGACGGTGGCCTGCGACAGGGCGGGGCTCACCGGTGCGCCCCCTGGTGCTGCCGGCCGTGCGTCGATGCTGCTGGGCTCACCGTCGTCCTCCGTGGGCTGCGGCCACCTGTCCACGGGTGCTCAGATGAGCAGCCTGGGTAGCGTTATGAGCATAGGAGTGCGCACCGGCGAGCGTCAACGACCCCGCGTCACCGACCCTTGCTGGACCGGCGGGCCGGCGGGCGGGGGCCCTCGGCGCGGTCGCGCCCGCCCGCCTTGGCGCGGTACAGCGCCCGGTCGGCCTCCCCGACCAGGGCGAGCGCGTCCGCGAGGGGACCCGGCAGGGCGCTGCCGGCGTAGCCGATGCTGAGCGAGACCGTGGCCCCGTCGCCCCCGCCCGGGTGGGGCAGGCCGGCCGCGCGCAGCCTGTCGAGCACCCGGTCGGCGACGGCGCGGGCGCCCTGGACGTCGGTGCCGGGCAGCAGCACCGCGAACTCCTCGCCGCCGACGCGCGAGACGGCGTCGTGCCCGCCGCGGACCGCCTCGGACAGGCAGCCGGCGACGGCGCGCAGGCAGGCGTCGCCCGCCAGGTGCCCGGCGACGTCGTTGTAGAGCTTGAAGCGGTCGACGTCGCACATGAGCATGCTCACCGGGCGCCCCGTCGCCCGGTGCTCCTCCCAGGCCCGGGCCAGCGCGGCGTCGAACGACGTCCGGTTCTGCAGGCCGGTGAGGCCGTCGACGAGCAGGGCCGCGCGCAGCCGCGCGTTGGCCTCCTCCAGCTCCGCGGTCCGGGCGGCCACGAGCCGCTCGAGCCCCACGGCGTGCTCGGTGAGGGCGTCGGTGCGGGCCAGGCTCGCCAGCGCGGCGGACAGCCCCTGCTGCAGCGCCTGCCCGGTCCACCGGTCCCCCGGTGCGACGTCGTGGACGAGGACGCCGGTCTCCTCCTCGCCGTCGGTGAGCAGGTGGACCACGAGGGTCCCGGTGCCCAGGGCGGCGCGGTGCCCGGCGGGCAGCAGCTGCTCGGGACGGTAGGGCTGCCGGTCGACCAGGACCCCGTCGCGGCCGTCCTGCGCGTGCAGCAGGCGGACGGTGCCGTGGCTGGTGCGGCCGACGTACGCGCGGCGCACGTCCGTGCGGGGCAGCAGGGCGGCGAGCCCCGCGGCCAGCCCGCGCTCGCTGGTCGCGCCGAGCAGGCCGTGGGCCAGCCCGAGCAGCT
>NZ_JBBEOI010000083.1 GCF_037860755.1 Aquipuribacter hungaricus
GCCCGCCTGGCGCGGGGGCGCCGACGTGCGCGCCGGCTGCCGGGCCTGGGTGCCGCGCGCCAGCCGGACGTCCCTGCCCTGCGGGCCCTTGTCGCCCTGGACGACGCCGTAGGTGACCCGGTCGCCCTCAGCGAGCGAGCCCAGACCGCCGGACAGCGCCCGGACGTGGACGAACACGTCCTCGCCGCCGCCGTCGGGGGTGACGAACCCGAAGCCCTTGTCCACGTCGAACCACGACACCGTGCCGTCGGCGCCGTCGGCCGGCGCGGAGCCGGCAGCGGCATGCCCGCCCCCGGTGCCCGCGGCGCCGGCCCCCGGGCCGAGCGGCAGCACGTGCTCCGCCTGCGGGCCGCGCTCGCCCTCGCCGACGAGGAACGCGACGCGCTGCCCCTCCGACACCACGCCCCCGGACACGATGGCCGAGCTGTGGACGAAGATCTCCGTGCCGCCGCCGTCCGGGGTGACGAAGCCGTAGCCCTTGCCCGGCTCGTACCAGGCCACCGTGCCCAGCAGGCCCAGCGGGGCGCCGGGGGCCACGTCGCCGGTCACCCGGACGCGGCGCGCCTGCGGGCCGCGGTCGCCCTCGCCCACCTCGTACTCCACGGCCTGGCCCTCGCGCAGCACCGTCGCCCCCCCGCCGCCGCCGAGGACCTCGGAGGCGTGGACGAAGAGGTCCTCGCCGCCGTCCTCGGGGGCGAGGAAGCCGAAGCCCCGCTCGGCGTCGAACCAACGGACGGTGCCCTGGGTCACGGGTGCTCCAAGTCGAGGCGGGGGTGGGGTCCCAGTGTGACGGACCGTGCGGGGTGCCCGGCGGGTGCGGAGGCAGGTGCATGATCGACCTCCCACCCCGAGGTCGCGCCCACGGGCACGGCCCGCGACCAGGACCGCCCGGCCCGCGGGCACCAGGAGGAGAGACCCATGTTCGTCGACGACGTGCGCGCGGACCTCACGGCGGCGCTGCGCCGCGGCGACACCCTCACGGTGGGGACGCTGCGCATGCTGCTCACCGCCGTCAAGGAGGCCGAGGTGGCGGGCAAGGTGCAGCGCACCCTGGGCGACGACGAGGTGCACCGGGTCGTGGCCAAGGAGGCGAAGAAGCGCCGCGAGTCCGCGCAGGTGTACGCCGACGCCGGTCGCCCCGAGCTGGCCCGCACGGAGACCGCCGAGGCCGAGGTCCTCGAGGCCTACCTGCCGCAGCAGCTGTCGGAGCAGGAGCTCGCCGCGCTCGTCGACGAGGTCTTCGCCGCGGAGGGCTTCACCGGTCGGGCGCAGATGGGCGCGGCCATGAAGGCCGTGACCGCGCGGGTCCAGGGGCGCGCGGACGGCGGCGCGGTGTCCGCCCTGGTCAGGGCCCGCCTGTCCTGACCTGTCCCGACCCGGACGGACCGGACCCGCCCGGCTCAGCCGGGCGGCAGGTGGCTCTGCTCCCCCGCCCCGTCCAGGACGGTGAGGATCTCGACCGGCCCACCGTGGGCGCCGACCACGTGCGGGGTCATCGTCGAGAACTCGGCCGCGTCCCCCTGCTCCACCAGCAGCGTGCGGTCCCCCAGCCGGAGCAGGGCGGTGCCCGACAGCACGGTGAACCAGTCGCGACCGGGGTGGACGACCATGTCCTCCGGGCCGATAGGGCGCTCCTCGGTGATCCGCATCTTGGCCACGACCACGCCGTCGGCCGCCCTCTCGCGCGACAGCAGCCACACCGTGACCCCGCCCGAGGCCGTGGCCCGGGGCCGGATGACGACGTCCTGCTCGTCGGCGGAGGCGATGAGCTCGTCCAGCGTCGTGCCGAGGGCCCGGGCGATGGGGACGAGCTGGTCCAGCGCGATGCGACGGCTCCCGGTCTCGATCCGGCTGAGGTTCGACGGGCTCAGGTGGCAGCGGGACGCGAGCGCGTCGAGCGTCCAGCCGCGCGACAGCCGGAGGCCGCGGATCCGCTGGCGGACGACGCGGTCGAGATCGGGTCCTTGCTCCATGGGCAAGACTGTATGCCCCGTGCGCACACGGTGCGTACCGTCGACGGCATGACCTCCGACCCACGAACGCACGAGCACACGCACGAGCACACGCACGAGCACACGGACGAGCACACGGACGAGCACACGGACGACCTCGGTCGCCACGAAGGCGGGCACGGCCTGGACCACGACGCAGGCCACGACGCCGGGTACGACGCCGGCCACGACGCCGGGCACGGCGCGGGCCACGGCGGCGGGCACGACGACGACGGCCAGGCCGGCGTGCTCGACCTCGACGCCGTGGTGGTCGGCCACCTGGGCGGGCTCACCGCCTGGGCGCGCGGCCACGCCCCCTGCGCCCCGCGGCGGGTCCTGGACCTGGGTGCGGGCACCGGGACGGGCACGTTCGCCCTGGCGCGCCGGTTCCCGCAGGCCCAGGTGCTCGCCGTCGACTCCTCGCCCGCCATGCTCGACCGGCTCCGGGTCACGGCGTTCGGCCTCGACCTGGGGACGCGGGTGCGGACGCTGCAGGCGGACCTGGACGAGGGGCTCCCCGACGTCGGTCCCGTCGACCTCGCGTGGGCGGCCTCGTCGCTGCACCACCTCCGGCACCCGGACCGGCTCCTGGCCGGGCTGCGGCAGGCGCTCGAGCCGGGCGGCACCGTCCTCGTCGTGGAGATGGACGGCTTCCCCCGCTTCCTGCCCGACGACCTCGGCGCGGGCCGCCCGGGCCTGGAGGACCGGTGCCGGGACGTCATGGCCGCGCAGGGGTGGAACGCCCACCCCGACTGGGGCCCGCACCTGCAGGCCGCCGGGCTGGAGCTGCTCGAGCGACGGGTCTTCTCCTACGAGCCCGTCCCCGCCCCGGCGGCGACCGCCCGCTACGCCCGGCGGGTGCTGTCGGGCGTCCGGTCCAGGCTGGCCGACCGGCTGGCCGCCGACGACGTCCGAGTCCTCGACGTCCTGCTCGACGACGGCGCGCCCGGCTCGCTCGAGCGTCGCGGCGACCTGGTCGTCCGGAGCACCCGGACGGCGTGGGCGGCCCGGCGGGCCTGAGGACCGCGGCTCAGCGGCCGGTGCGGCTGCGGCGCTCCCAGCAGGCGGTGTGCCAGTGGCGCCGGGCGTCGGCGGCCTCGCCGCCGAGGAGCGGGCGCTCCGCCGGCCAGGCGACGACGTGCGGGGTGGCGGGCCGGATCCGGGAGGTGCAGCCGGGGCAGACGTAGTCCTTGGTCGACGTCGCGCCGCTGATCCGCCGCACCACCCAGTCGCCGTCGGCGTGGTGCTCGGTGGTGTCCGGGGTCCCGACCAGGCGCAGCGGCCGCTCCTGCGCCCCGGCGCGCTGCCACTTGGACAGGCCGCGGGAGGAGGGTCGGGACCGGGGCGCCATGCCCCCAGTGTCCCCCGGCGCGGGGCGCCCGCCCGACGCCGCGCGGTCCGGCGGGCCACGCCGGGCGCCTAGGCTCCCGGCGTGCGCATGGTGATCGCCCGCTGCGAGGTGACCTACTCCGGGCGCCTGGACGCCTACCTGCCCCCGGCGACCCGGCTGCTGGTGGTCAAGGCCGACGGCTCGGTGCTCGTGCACTCCGACGGCGGGTCGTACAAGCCGCTGAACTGGATGTCGCCGCCGTGCACGACGACGGTGGAGGCACCGGCGGAGACCGACCCCGAGGGCACCCAGGAGGTGTGGCGCGTCCGGGCCCGCAAGGGCGAGGACGAGCTGCGCGTCGTCGTGCACGAGGTGCTGCACGACCACAGCGTCGACCTGGGGGTGGACCCGGGGCTGGTCAAGGACGGTGTCGAGGCGCACCTGCAGGTCCTCCTCGCCGCGCACACCGACACCTTCGGCGAGGGCATGCGCCTGGTGCGGCGGGAGCACATGACCCCCATCGGCCCGGTCGACCTGCTGCTGCGCGACCAGGCCGGCGCGCACGTGGCCGTGGAGGTCAAGCGGCGGGGCGAGATCGACGGGGTGGAGCAGCTCACCCGCTACCTGGAGCTCATGAACCGGGACCCCATGCTCGCGCCGGTGCGCGGCATCTTCGCCGCGCAGGAGATCAAGCCGCAGGCGCGGGTGCTGGCGACCGACCGGGGCATCGAGTGCGTGGTCGTGGACTACGTCGGGCTGTCCGGTCGCGACGACCCCACCGCCCGGCTCTTCTAGGCGCGGACGGGCGCGAGGTCGTCGACGACCGCGCGCAGGTCGGCCACGAGACCCTCCAGCAGGGTCCCCCCGGTGACCGGCCGGCCGGTGGCCGCGTCGACGCCCCCCAGGCGGGCGAGCGCGGCGCCGTCCAGGGCCGCGAGCAGCAGCCGGGTGCGGGCGGTGCTGCGGCCGGCGGCGCGCAGGACCTGCTCGACCTCGTGCACCAGCGCCGCGTCCCAGCGCTGCAGCGACGCCGCCAGCGCCGGCGCGGTCGCCGCGACGAGCACCTGCTGGAGCGTGCCGCGCACCCGCCCCGCCTCGGGGCCGCCGTCGGAGGGGTCGAACCAGACCCGCACGAGGGTCTCCTCCCAGGGCAGGCCCGACCCCGCGGCCGAGGCCGCGAGCTGGCCGGCACGGCGGCGGTAGCCGGTGAACAGCTCCTCGGCCGCCTCCGCGAGCAGCGCGTCGACGCCCGGGAAGTAGTACGACACCGCCGCCAGGGGGACCTGGGCCCGGCCGGCCACCGCGCGGGCGGTGACGGCGGAGGGTCCCCCCTCCCCCAGCAGGGCCGACGCGGCCGCGACCAGGGCGGCGCGCCGCTGGCCGCCCCTGCCGGTCCCCGCGGTCACCGGCTGGTGAGCTGCAGGCCGACGACCCCGGCGACGACGAGCACGATGCTCAGCAGCCGCGCCGCACCGGCGGGCTCGCCGAACCACACCATGCCGACCACGGCGGTGCCGACCGCGCCGATACCCACCCAGACCGCGTAGGCGCTCCCGACCGGCAGGGTCCGCAGGCCGGCGTTGAGCAGCGAGAAGCTGACGGCGGCCGCGGCGACGAAGGCGACCGACCAGCCGACGTGGCGGAACCCGTCCGACAGCTTGAGCGACACGGCGAACACGGTCTCGAACAGACCGGCGACGACGACCAGGACCCAGGCCACGAGAGCATCCCTCCTCGACTGGTACGGACGTACCAGACTGGGACGACCGTACCACTCCGTCACGGCGCCGAGGGGGTGGCGTCGAGGGGGCGGTGCTCGGCGGCGGCGCCTAGGGGGCGGTGCGCAGCACCTCGCCGGCCAGGGCGACGTCGGCGGGGAACACCATGACGCGGGGACCGTCCGTGGTCGGGGCGAGCGTGGCGCGGATGCCGTGCTCGACGAGCCGCTGGCGCAGCATCTCGGCCTCGACGAACGTGCCGGGCTTGGCCACGGCCGTGAGCAGGCCGTACTCCTCCTCGGTCCCGGTCTGCGGCCGGCGCGACACCACGGACCGGCCGTGGCTGAAGGTCCACCGCAGCAGCACGACGAGCACGACCACGAGCCCGAGCGCGACCAGCGGGCCGAACGCGTAGCTGTAGCTCTCCCAGGTGGCCACGGGCCCAGTGTGCGCCTGCCGCGGCCGGCCGCGCCCCGCGGGTCGCGGCTGCCGCAGGGGGCGTCCTCTGCGAGGCCCGTCTGCGGAGGCCGGTCCGGGGGCGCCGACCTAGGCTGCAGCCCGTGGTCATCCTCTCGCGCATCTACACCAAGACCGGTGACGCCGGCACGACCGACCTGGGCGACATGTCGCGCACGCACAAGACCGACACCCGCCTGGTCGCCTACGCCGACACCGACGAGGCCAACTGCGCCATCGGCGAGGTGCTGGCCGGCGCGGCGCGGGCCGAGCTCGACGAGGACGTCGCCGAGCTGCTGCTGCGGGTCCAGAACGACCTGTTCGACGTCGGGGCCGACCTGTGCACGCCGCTGCGCCCGTCGTACGAGTACCCGCCGCTGCGCGTCACGGAGGCCTACGTCACCGACCTCGAGGCCGCGATCGACACCTACAACGCGGACCTGCCCAAGCTGCGCTCGTTCGTGCTGCCCGGCGGCACCCTGGCGGCGGCCCTGCTGCACACCGCCCGCACCGTGGTCCGCCGAGCGGAGCGCTCGACCTGGGAGGCGCTCGAGCGCTACGGCAGCGAGGCGGTGCCGGCCGAGGACGGCCACGGCGGCGTCAACAGCCTCACCGCGCAGTACCTCAACCGGCTCTCGGACCTGCTCTTCGTCCTGTCGCGGTACGCCAACCGCAGCGTCGGCGACGTCATGTGGGCCCCCGGCGGCGGCCGTCAGGCCGACCCGGGCGCACCGTCGGCGGCCGACCCGTCGACCACCGGTCCTGGCGTCCCGACGACGGACACCTTCGCCCCGTCCTGAGACCCGCCCACGACGACGGGCCCCCAGGGACGGACCCCTGGCTCAGGCGACGTTGACGCCGCGCCCCGGGGGCCCGGACTCGGCCCACAGCACGAGCGCCGACGCCGACGACGCCGGCACGGCGAGCTCCACGTCGCCGGAGCGGGTGGTCCCGCGCAGCACCGTGAGGCCGGGCGGCACGCCCTCGCCGTCGTCGGAGGACCGGCGCCCGCTGAGCTCGATCTCGCAGCGCTCGAACACCAGCGACCGGGACGCCAGGAGCGTGTAGGCCGGGAACCAGCGCAGTGCGGCCGGGTCGAAGCGGGCGGCGCCGCGGCGCCACCTGCCGGCCCGCCCCCGGACGTCGGGCAGCCGGACGAAGCACTCGAACGCCCCGAGCCCGGCGACGAAGCGGCGCCACTGGAGCACCACCGACACCACGGTCGTCACGACCGCGACGAGCACGCCCAGCAGGAGGGCGAGCCCGACGGACACGTGCAGCCAGGGGACCTCGTCGTCGAGGACCCCCGGTCCGCCCACCCCGAGCGGCAGCCCCAGCAGCAGCGCGTCCGTCGGCGTGGTCCCGTCAGGCCTTCGCGGACCCCGGGTGCACCTGCACCCGCTGCGCGACGATCGTCACGAGGTCGTGGTCGACGGACATGAAGCCCGACGAGACGTCCGCGACGACGCGCTCCCCGCTGCTGCCCGTGACCGAGACCGGCCCGTCGGCGAGCAGCGACAGGAACGGCTCGTGCCCCGGCAGGACACCGAGCGAGCCGTCCGGCGTGACCGCCGAGACCATGCTGGCCTCGCCGGTCCACACCTCGCGGTCCGCGGCGACGAGCTGCACCTGCAGCGCCATCAGGACCCGGTCTCCTTCTGGATCCGGTCCCACTGGCGCAGGACGTCGTCGAGCCCGCCGACGTTGTAGAACGCCTGCTCGGCGACGTGGTCGAGCTCGCCGTCGGCGATCTTCGAGAAGCCCTCGATGGTGTCCGCGAGCGGCACCGTCGACCCGGGGACCGAGGTGAACTTCTCGGCCATGTACGTGTTCTGGGACAGGAACTGCTCGATCCGGCGCGCACGGTTGACGACCAGCTTGTCCTCCTCGGACAGCTCGTCGACACCGAGGATGGCGATGATGTCCTGCAGCTCCTTGTTGCGCTGAAGGATCTGCTTGACGCGGGTCGCCGTGCGGTAGTGCTCCTCGGAGATGAACCGCGGGTCGAGGATCCGGGAGTTGGACGTCAGCGGGTCCACGGCCGGGTACAGACCGCGGGAGGCGATGTCGCGGCTCAGCGCCGTGGTCGCGTCCAGGTGGGCGAACGTCGTGGCCGGCGCCGGGTCGGTGTAGTCGTCGGCGGGGACGTAGACGGCCTGCAGCGAGGTGATGGAGTGGCCGCGCGTGGAGGTGATCCGCTCCTGGAGCTGGCCCATCTCGTCGGCGAGGTTCGGCTGGTAGCCGACGGCGCTGGGCATGCGGCCCAGCAGGGTCGACACCTCGGAGCCGGCCTGCGTGAACCGGAAGATGTTGTCGATGAACAGCAGCACGTCCTGGCCCTGGACGTCGCGGAAGTACTCCGCCATCGTCAGCGCCGACAGCGCCACGCGCAGGCGCGTGCCCGGCGGCTCGTCCATCTGGCCGAAGACCAGGGCGGTCTTGTCGATGACGCCGGACTCGGTCATCTCGCCGATGAGGTCGTTGCCCTCACGGGTGCGCTCGCCGACACCGGCGAACACCGACACACCACCGAAGTTCTCGGCGACGCGGTAGATCATCTCCTGGATGAGGACGGTCTTGCCGACGCCGGCGCCGCCGAACAGGCCGATCTTGCCGCCCTGGACATAGGGGGTCAGCAGGTCGATGACCTTGATGCCGGTCTCGAACATCTGGGTCTTGGACTCCAGCTGGTCGAACGCCGGGGCCGTGCGGTGGATGGGCCAGCGCTCCTTGACCTCGAACGTCTCGCCCTCCTTGAGGTTGAGGACGTCGCCGATGGTGTTGAAGACCTTGCCCTTGGTCTGGTCGCCGACGGGCACCGTGATGGGCTCGCCGGTGTCCACGACCGTGGCGCCGCGGACCATGCCGTCGGTGGGCTGCATGGAGATCGCGCGGACCAGGTTGTCGCCGATGTGCTGGGCGACCTCGAGCGTCAGCGTGCGGGTGGTCTCGCCGATGACGACGTCGGACTTGAGGGCGGCGTAGATGTCCGGCATGGCGTCGACGGGGAACTCGATGTCGACGACCGGGCCGATGACGCGGGAGACGCGGCCGGTGCCGGCGACCTTGGCAGACGACTGCTCGGAGGCGGTGGCGGTCATGGGAGTTCCTTCCGTCGTGCTGGTCATGATTCGGCTCCGGAGGAGGCGAGAGCGTCGGCGCCGCCGACGATCTCGCTGATCTCCTGGGTGATGGCCGCCTGGCGGGCGGCGTTGGCCTGCTGCTCGAGCTTGCGGATGAGGTCCGAGGCGTTGTCCGTCGCGGACTTCATGGCCTGCTGCCGTGCCGCCAGCTCGGAGGCGGCGGCGGAGAGCATGGCGGAGTAGATCCGGCTCTGGATGTACTGCGGGAGCAGCGCGTCCAGCACGGTGGCCGGGTCCGGCTCGAAGGCGTACAGCGGCTGCAGGTCCGACGTGACCTCCTGCTGCACCGCGGCGACCTCGTCGACGACCTCGACGGGCAGCAGGCGGATGACCGTCGGCTCCTGCTTGACCATGTTGACGAAGCGGGTGAAGACGATGTTGATCTCGTCGACGCCGCCGTCGTCGCTGCCGCGCAGGAAGGCGTCGACCAGGGTCTGGCCCACCTCCTTGGCCACGTCGAACTGCGGCGCGTCGGAGTCACCGGTCCACGACTGCTCGACGTGGCGGTTGCGGAAGGCGTAGAAGGCCGTCCCCTTGCGCCCCATGAGGTACGGCACGACCTCCTTGCCGGAGCCGCGCAGCCGCTCGGCGAGCCGGTCGCCCTCGCGGATGACCGCGGAGGAGTACGAGCCGGCCAGGCCGCGGTCGGCCGTGATGAGGAGCACGGCCGCACGACGGATCTCGGCCCGCTCCGTCGTCAGCGGGTGGTCGACGTCGGAGAAGCTCGACAGGGCGGACACCGCACGCGTGATGGCGCGTGCGTACGGTGCCGCCTCCTTGCTGCGCTGCTGGGCCTTGACGATGCGCGAGGCCGCGATGAGCTCCATCGCGCGGGTGATCTTCTTGGTCGAGGTCACCGAGCGGATGCGCTGTCGGTAGACCCGCAGCGAAGCTGCCATAGGGGTGTCGTCGTCCTTCCGTGACCTGCGTGGGCCGTGCCGTCCGTGGGCGCGTCAGCGCTTCTGGCGGACGATCTGCTCCTGGTTGACGTCGTCCTCGTCGATGGCGGAGACCTCGTCGTCGTGGCCGGGGGCGCCGATGGCCTGCCCCTTCCCGCCGCGGAAGCCCTGCTTGACCTCGGTGACCGCACGCTCGAGCTCGGCGATCGCGTCGTCCTCCAGCTTGCCCGTCTCTCGGATGGCGGGCAGGACCAGCTGGTGGCGGCGCAGGTGGTCGATGAACTCCTGCTCGAAGCGCAGCACGTCCTCCGCCGGGACGTCGTCGAGCTTGCCGGTCGTGCCGGCCCAGATCGAGACGACCTGCTCCTCGACGGGGTACGGCGTGTACTGCGGCTGCTTGAGCAGCTCGACCAGGCGCTCGCCGCGGGCGAGCTGGGCACGGCTGGCCGCGTCCAGGTCGGAGGCGAACATGGCGAAGGCCTCGAGGGCGCGGTACTGCGCGAGGTAGGTGCGCAGCGAGCCGGAGACCGACTTCATGGCCTTGACCTGCGCGGCGCCGCCGACGCGGGACACGGAGATGCCGACGTTGATGGCCGGGCGGACGTTGGCGTTGAACAGGTCGGACTCGAAGAAGCACTGGCCGTCGGTGATCGAGATGACGTTGGTCGGGATGAAGGCCGACACGTCGTTGGCCTTCGTCTCGATCATCGGCAGGCCGGTCATCGAGCCGCCGCCCATCTCGTCCGACAGCTTCGCGCAGCGCTCCAGCAGGCGGGAGTGCAGGTAGAAGACGTCGCCGGGGTAGGCCTCGCGGCCCGGCGGGCGGCGCAGCAGCAGGGACACCGAGCGGTAGGCCTCGGCCTGCTTGGACAGGTCGTCGAAGATGATGAGGACGTGCTTGCCGGCGTACATCCAGTGCTGGCCGATGGCCGAGCCGGTGTACGGGGCGAGGTACTTGAAGCCCGCGGGGTCCGAGGCGGGGGCCGCGACGATGGTGGTGTACTCCAGCGCGCCCGCGTCCTGCAGCGCACCGCGCACGCCGGAGATGGTCGAGCCCTTCTGGCCGATGGCGACGTAGATGCAGCGGACCTGCTTGCTGGGGTCGCCGGACTCCCAGTTGGCCTTCTGGTTGATGATCGTGTCGATCGCCACCGCGGTCTTGCCGGTCTGGCGGTCGCCGATGAGCAGCTGGCGCTGGCCGCGGCCGATCGGGGTCATCGCGTCGATGGCCTTGATCCCGGTCTGCAGGGGCTGGCGGACCTCCTGGCGGTCCATGACGCCGGCGGCCTGCAGCTCCAGGGCGCGGCGGGTCTCGGGGACGATCTCGCCGAGGCCGTCGATCGGGGTGCCCAGCGGGTCCACGACCCGGCCGAGGTAGCCGTCGCCGACGGGGACCGAGAGCACCTCGCCGGTGCGGCGGACCTCGAGGCCCTCCTCGATGCCGGTGAACTGGCCCAGCACGACGACACCGATCTCGCGGACGTCGAGGTTCAGCGCGAGGCCGAGGGTGCCGGCCTCGTCGCCGAAGCGGACGAGCTCGTTGGCCATGACGCCGGGCAGGCCCTCGACGTGGGCGATGCCGTCGCCGGCGTCGGTGACGCGGCCGACCTCCTCGGTCGAGGCGCCGGTGGGCTCGTAGGACCGGACGAACTCGTCGAGCGCGTCGCGGATCTCCTCCGGACGGATGGTGAGCTCGGACATCTCGGTGCTCCTCGTGTCTGGTGTCTGGTGCTGGCTGCTGCCGTGCTGTCGAGGTCGGGGACCTCGTCGTGCCAGGGTGCCGCGGTCAGCGGCCGAGCTGCTCGGCGGCCTCGTCGAGGCGGCGCGAGACGGTGCCGTCGATGACGTCGTCACCGATCTGCACGCGGACCCCGCCCACGACCGACGGGTCGACGTCGACGGCCAGGCGGACCTGGCGGCCGTACTTCTGCGTGAGCGCGGCGACGAGGCGGTGCTGCTGCTCGTCGGTGGGCCAGGCCGCCACGGTGACGTGGGCGACGAGGCGCTGGCGGCGGCGGGCGGCCGCCTGGGTGACGAACTCGAACGCCGCCTCGGGGCGGCGGCCGCGCGGGTTGGACGCCATCCGCCGCACGAGCATGCGGGTCTCCGGCGCACCGCCGCCGACCAGGCGGCCGACGAGGTCGGCCCTGGCGCCGGTGGACGCCCGGCGCTCGAGCAGCGCCGAGCGGACGCCCTGGTCGCGGGTGAGGAGGGTCGCCGAGCGGGAGACCTCCTCCTCGACCAGGTCGAGGCGGCCCGAGGTCTCGGCCGCCGCGAGGACGGTGTCCACGGCGAGGACCTCGACGGAGTCCGCGAGGTCGTGGGCGGCGCTCCACCGCGACCGGGCGGCACCGCCGAGCAGGTCCGCCGTGTCCGGCGACACCTTGCCCTGCAGCAGCCGCTCGAGCAGCCGCGCCTTGGACTCCCCGTCCCGCGAGGGGTCGGTGAGGGCCCGGCGCAGCGGGACGGAGGAGTCCAGCAGGTCGACGACCGCGAACAGCTCGGTGCCCAGCCGCTCCCGCGCCCCGGCGTCCTGGGTGCGGTCGAGCAGGGCCTCGAGCCGCTCGGCGGCCTCGGCGTGCGAGGTACGGCTGACTCCGCGCATCAGGCGGTGCCACCACCCACGGAGCTCGACCCGGCGCGGCCCGCCGCCTCGTACGAGGCGGCGCTCTGCGCCTCCTCGCGCTCGGCACGGGCACGCTCGGCGGCCTGCGCGCGCTCGGCGTCGCCCCGCTCGAGGTCGGCGAGGAACCGGTCGACCACGCGCCGCTGGCGGTCGTCGTCGGACAGGGACTCCCCGACCACGCGACCGGCGAGGTCGACGGCGAGCCGGCCCACCTCGCGGTGCAGCTGCGCGAGGGCCTGCTGGCGCTCGGCCTCGAGCTGGCGCTGGGCCTGCTCGGTGACGCGGTCGGCCTCGCTCTGGGCGCGCTCGCGCATCTCGGCGATGATCGCCGCACCCTCGCCACGGGCCTGCTCGCGGATGCGGCCGGCCTCCTCGCGCGCCTCGGCGAGCTGGTCGCCGTAGGCCTTGAGCTTCGCGTCGGCCTCGGCCTGCGCGCGCTCCGCCTTCTCCAGCCCGCCCTGGATCTTCGCGGTCCGGTCGTCCAGCACCGACAGGTACTTCGGCAGCACGAACTTCCAGAACAGGACGAAGAGGACGACGAAGACGACCAGCGACCAGACGATGTCGTACGTCGCCGGGAGGAGGACGGAGCCCTCGCTCTCGGAGGCGAGGACCGCGGTCACGGGGCGGGGCGTGGCCATCAGGCCGCGGGGAAGACGAAGCCGGCCGCGAACCCGATCAGGGCCAGGGCCTCGGTGAAGGCGATGCCGAGGAACATCGTGGTCTGGAGGCGGCCGGCCATCTCGGGCTGGCGCGCCTGGCCCTCGACGGTCTTGCCGACGAGGACGCCGATGCCGATGCCGGGGCCGATCGCCGCGAGGCCGTAGCCGACCGTGGCGATGTTGCCGACGAGGCCGGCCAGAACGGTGCTGTCCACAGGGGTGGTCCTTTCAGGTGGGGTGGTCAGTGCTCCGGGTGGAGCGCACCGCTGATGTACACGGCGGTGAGCAGGGTGAAGATGTACGCCTGGAGGACGGCGACGAGGACCTCGAAGAGCGTGAAGGCGAACCCGCCGACGAGGGTGAGCAGGAAGAACGCCCCGACCGCGTTGCCGCTCAGGGCCTCGCCGAGGAAGTAGTCCGTCGCCGAGAAGCACAGCACGAGCAGCAGGTGCCCGGCGATGAGGTTGGCGAGCAGACGGATCGTCAGCGAGAACGGCCGGATGATGAACGTCGAGGCGAACTCGATGGGCGTCACCAGGACGTACAGGGGCTTGGGCACCCCCGGCGGGAAGAGGTTGCTCTTGAGGTACCCGCCGGCGCCCTGCGCACGGACGCCCACGACGATGAACGTCAGGTAGGCGACGACCGCCAGCAGCAGCGGGACGCCGATGACGCTCGTGCCGCCGATGTTGAGGAACGGGATGACGCCCGTGATGTTCAGGGCGAAGACCATGAAGAAGATCGTCGCGAGCAGCGGCAGGTACTTGCGGCCGTCCTTGAGCCCGAGGATCTGCTCCGCGACCTGCGTGCGGACCAGGTCGAGCATGAGCTCCACCGTGGAGGTGAACCGGCTCGGCACCAGGCGCGAGCGGCGCACGAAGAGCGCGAAGATCACGAGCACGGCCACCGTGGCGATGAGCCGGACCATCATGATCCGGTTCATCTCGAACGGCGTCCCGACGAACAGGAAGCTCTCCGGGAAGAACTCGCCGATCTCGGGGGCGTGGAACCCGTCCTCGGAGTGCTCCTCGGCGGACATCGGTAGCGCGGCGAACGCGTTCAGCGTCGTCAGCGTCGACTCCCGGGGTCTGGCCGGTACGGGGACCGGCTGGCGAGCAGAGGGGACCGGGGCGGCGACCACAGCATGGTGATCATCCGCCCGCGGACGCTGGGAACCCTACCGGAACCGGCGGGCGGGACCGCACCACCCCCGGCGGCGGGCGGCCCGCTCCGGCCGGTCGCGCGCCGGGCGGTGGCCGCGGCCACGGGTCCCCGGGCGACCCCGCGGTCGACGATGACTGCGCGGACGCCGGTATCGCGCTCCCACCGGACGAGGCAGTCGATGAGGACTGCGCGGACGCCGGTCCTGGAGCCTGAGGCGGCGTCGCGGTCGATGACGACTGCGCGGACGCCGTCGCTGACGGTGCCCTGCAGCCCTCAGCGGCCCGAGGTGTCCACGTAGGGGATGCGGGCGGAGGTGAGCGCGCGGAACTCCGCGAACAGGGTGCACACCATGCCGACGACGATGCCGACGAACAGGGCGACGGGGTCGTAGAAGTCCGCGTCGCGCAGGAGGAACAGGACGACCCCGACCACGATGACCTTGACCAGCCACGAGCCCAGCACCCAGCCGGCGACGACGACGGGGTCGCCGCCGGCGGTCCGGGCGCCGACGAGCGCGGTCGTGGCCAGGAACGCCAGGGACACCGCGAACCCGATGAGCGCGCCCCACACCCCGGGCCAGCCGACGAGCAGGAAGGCCACGACGGCCGTCACCAGGGCAGCGACCCCGCAGGCGAGCGCCGCGGTCGCCACCGCCCGGCGCAGCGCGGCCCGCAGCGCGGCACCCGCCTCCCCGCCGCCGGGCTGGCCGGCGGGG
>NZ_JBBEOI010000084.1 GCF_037860755.1 Aquipuribacter hungaricus
GATCCGGGGGCGCGGGCGGCGGGCCGGCGCGGGGCGAGCGGCGCGGCCGGCGGCGACCGGGGTGCGCGGGCCGGACGTGGTCGTGGACATCAGCGTCCCTTCCTGGTGGCGGCACGCTCGTCCGCGGTGTCGATGCTGAGCACGAAGCGCTGGTAGAGCAGCGCGACCACGAGCGAGATGACGAAGAGGATGACCGCTGCGGCGGTGCCGTAGCCGAGGCGGCCGCGGTCGAAGCCCTGCTGGATGAGGTACGTCGCCATGGTCTGGGTCGCGTTGCCGGGCCCGCCCTTGGTGAGGATCCACACCATGTCGAACAGCTGCAGCGAGCCGATCATCGACAGGAAGGCCCAGATCCGGATGGTGGGGCCGAGCAGCGGGATCGTGATCCGGCGCTGGGTCTGCCACCAGCTGGCGCCGTCGAGGGCCGCGGCCTCGCTGAGATCCGGGGACACCCCCTGCAGGCCGGCGAGGAACAGGATGATCGCGAAGCCGATGTACTTCCAGGTGAGGACCACGAACAGCGTGTAGAGCGCGATCCGCTGGTCGCCGAGCCAGAGCTGCTGCGCCCAGCCCAGGCCGAAGGTCTGGAGGATCGCGTCCACCACGCCGCGCGGCTGCAGCATGAGCAGCCAGATGACCCCGGCGACGACCTCGGCCAGGACGTACGGCACGAAGATCATGAGCCGGAGCGCGGTGCGCCCGCGCAGCGGCCGGTTGAGCAGCAGCGCGACACCGAGCCCCAGCGGGAGCTGGATGGCGAGCGAGAGCACGACGAGGGTGAAGTTGTGGCCGATGGCCGACAGGAACACCTCGTCGGTGAGGGCGGTGCGGTAGTTCTCGGCGCCGACGAACTCGTCGAGCGGGCCGAGCCCGTTCCACCGGTAGAGGCTGTAGTAGATCGCCTGGACCATCGGGACCAGGGCGAAGAGGACGAACAGGGCGAGCGCGGGGACGACGAGCACGGCGATCTCGAACCTCGCCCGCCAGGCGGAGGCCGCACCACGCCGCCCGGCCGCCCGGGGCACCGCCGGGCGCGCGTCCGCGCGCCCGGCGGGTGCCTCGGGGAGGACCGGCACCGCGGCAGTCCCCGGACCGGCGCTGGGTCGCAGGTCACCCGTCCCGGGGTCTGCCGCGCTGCTCATCGGGCTTCTGCCGCCTCGGTCATGGCGTCCACGATGCCCTGCGGGTCGGACTGGTCCGCGAAGAGCAGGGAGACCTCGTCGTTCAGGGCGCCGCCGACGTTCGGGCCGTAGGTGACGTCCAGGTAGAGCTGCACGTACTCGGCCTCGTCGCGTGCCGCGAGCAGCGTCTGCATGTTCGGGTCCTCGACGCTGTCGGTCGCCGCGGGCAGCGTGGGCAGGCCGGCACCGGTGGCGCCGAAGCCGCGCTGGTTGTCCTCGTTGACGATGAAGGCGAGGAACTCCGCGCAGATGTCGGGGGCGCCGGCGGCGCAGGAGAAGCCGTCACCGCCGCCCATCGCGGAGGCGTTGCCCTCGCCGCCCTCGACCTCGGGGAAGGGGAACCAGCCGAGGTCGTCGCCCAGGCCTTCCTTGCTCGGGGTGAGGTCGGCCATGACGGAGGGGTTCCAGTGGCCCATGAGCTCCATGGCGGCGAGGCCGTTGCCGACCAGGCCGGCGGAGCTGGTGGCGCCGGTCTGCGCCGGGGTGGCGAGGAAGCCCTCGTTGAACGGCTCGGCGTCCACGATCTGCTGGACGAGCTCGCCGGCCTCGATGAAGCACGGGTCGGTGAAGTCGTACTCCAGCTGCGCGGTCTCCAGCGTCTCCGGCGCGCAGGTGCGGGTCGCGGCGTAGTAGTAGTACCAACCCGCCGGCCACTTGTCGCCGGCGCCGACGGCGACCGGGGCCACGTCGACGGCCTTGAGCTTCTCGACGGCCTCGAACCACTCGTCCATGGTCGCGGGCGGCTCGGCGATGCCGGCCTGATCGAAGAGCGCCTTGTTGTACCAGAACCCGCCGACGCCCAGGGAGTACGGGACGCCGTAGGTCTTGCCCTCGGTCTGCCAGCCACCGGCCGAGCCGCCGAGCGCCTCGATGGTGTCCGGGATCTTGTCGGTGAGGTCCATGAGCGCGCCGGCCTCGACCTGGTCGGCCAGCTCGCCGCCGCCCCACTGGGGCAGGACGTCCGGCGGGTCGTTGGACTGCAGGGCCACCTGGGTGCGGGTGCGCAGGTCCTCGTTCTGGATGGCCTCGACCTCGATGGTGACGCCCTCGTTCTCGGCCTCGAAGTCGTCCGCGACGCCCTGCCAGTAGCTCAGCAGCGGGTCGTTGTTGCCGTTGTGCCACCACGTCAGGGTGACGTCGCCGCCGGCCTCGGCGTCCTCGTCGGACCCGGCGCCGCCCTGACCGCCACAGGCGGCAAGGAGCGCGACGGTGGCGCCGAGCACCAGGGCTCGGCGTACTCGTGTGATCGACATCGGTGTTCCTCGTCTTCGTCGACGGTCTGGGGGACGGCGGAAGGGTAGGCAGGCGGCTCGCTGGGTGTCAATCGTTATCGATAACGTTTTACACACGCTACGGTGACGGGGTGCCCCCGACCCCTGGTGCTGCCGACCGCGGTGACCTCCAGCGCGTGACGATCACCGACGTCGCACAGGCGGCGGGAGTGTCCGTGGCCACCGTCTCCAAGGTGATCAACAGCCGGTACGGCGTGGCCGCCGCGACCAGCGAGCGCGTCCAGCAGGTCATCGACGAGCTGGGCTACGAGTCCAGCCTGGTCGCCCGGAGCCTGCGCAGCCACCGGACGAACGTCATCGGCATCCTCGTCGCGGAGTTCGAGCCGTTCAGCACCGAGATCCTCAAGGGGACCTCGCGGGCCATCGCCGGCACCGGCTACGAGCTGCTCGCCTACTCCGGCGGGGGGCGCTCCGGCGCGGTCGCCGGCTGGGAGCGGCGCTACCTGTCGCGGCTGTCCGGCACGCTGATCGACGGCGCCATCCTCGTCACGCCGACCGTCGTGGAGACCGGGTCGCAGGTGCCGGTCGTGGCGATCGACCCGCACGCCGGCCCGGCGCACATGCCGACCGTCGACTCCGACAACTTCCAGGGCGCCGTGCTGGCCACCGAGCACCTGCTCGCCCTCGGCCACCGCCGGATCGGCTTCCTGTCCGGGCGCGAGGACCTGGAGTCCTCCCGGCTGCGCGAGGAGGGCTACCGCACGGCTCTCGGCCGCGCCGGGGTCCCTGTCGACGAGTCGCTCGTGCGGGTCGGCGACTACCGGCAGGAGAGCGCGACCGGCCCGGCCCGGGAGCTGCTCGGCCTCACCGAGCGCCCCACGGCGGTCTTCGCCGCCAACGACCTGTCGGCGATCGGCACCATGCAGGCCGCCGGGGACCTCGGCCTCTCGGTCCCCCGCGACGTCTCGGTCGTCGGCTTCGACAACGTCCCCGAGTCCGCGCTCACCACGCCGCCGCTCACCACCGTCAGCCAGCCGATGCAGCGCATGGGCTCGGAGGCCGTGACCCTGCTCATCCAGCTGATGTCCGGCACCGACCCGATCCGCACGCACGTCCGGCTGCCGGTCGAGCTCGTCGTCCGCGGCTCCACCGCGCGCCCCTGAGGCACCCCGCCCCGCAGCACGGCACCGCCACGACCTGACGACGGAGACAGCCATGGCCCCCAGCACGTCCGCAGACCCGACCCTCGCCCACCGCCGGACCCGGGCGCGGCTCACCGTGCGCGACGCCGCCGGCGCCCCGCTGTCGGCCGGCACGCAGGTGCAGGTGGAGCAGGTCCGCCACGCCTTCGCCTTCGGCAACATCGGCTTCGACATGGTGGCGCTGGCCAACGGCGAGACCGGCGCCGCGCCGGACAGCCCGTTCGGCGGCGCGTCCGACGCCACCCACCTGGCCGACCTCTGGTTCGGCCTCTACGACACCGCCACGCTGCCGTTCTACTGGGGCGGCTTCGAGCCGGTCCGGGGCCGGCCGGACACCACCCGCCTGCTGGCGGCGGCCCGCTTCTTCGCCGACCGTGGCGCCCGGGTCAAGGGCCACCCGCTGGTCTGGCACACCGTGACCGCGGACTGGCTGCGCGAGCTGAGCACCGACGAGGTCGAGGCCGCGCAGCGGGACCGGATCCGCCGCGAGGTCACCGACTTCGCCGGGCTGGTCGACACCTGGGACGCGATCAACGAGGTCGTGATCATGCCGGTGTTCGACAACGAGGAGCACCAGAACGGCATCACCCGGCTGTGCTGGGAGCGGGGCCGGATCGCCACGGTGCGGATGGCCTTCGAGGAGGCCCGGGCCGCGGACCCGACGGCGACGCTCGTCCTCAACGACTTCAACATGGGCACCGCGTACGAGTGCCTCATCGAGGGCGTGCTCGAGGCCGGGATCCAGGTGGACGCGATCGGCCTGCAGAGCCACATGCACCAGGGCTACTGGGGCGAGGAGCGGACGCTGGCCGTGCTCGACCGGTTCGCCCGCTTCGGGCTGCCGCTGCACATGACCGAGACGACGCTGCTGTCCGGGGAGCTCATGCCGCCGGAGATCGTCGACCTCAACGACTACCAGCCCGCCAGCTGGCCCAGCACCCCCGAGGGCGAGGCCCGGCAGGCGGAGGAGATGCTGCGCCACTACCGGACGCTGGTGTCGCACCCCTCGGTGCAGGCGGTGAACTACTGGGGCCTCACCGACGACGGCGCCTGGCTGGGCGCCCCCGTCGGGCTGGTCCGCTCCGACGGGACCCCCAAGCCGTCCTACGACGCGCTGCGGGGCCTGGTGCGCGGCGAGTGGTGGACCGCGCCGACCACGCTGGTCGCCGACGCCGACGGGACCGTCGAGGTCGACGGCTGGCTCGGCGACTACCGCGTGCAGGTCGACGGCCGCTCCGCCGACGTCAGCCTGGGCACCGCCGGCCCGGCCACGGTCGACGTCACCCTCTGACGCAGGGGCAGGGCCCGGCCCCGGACGGGCCGGGCGCCCTCAGGCCTCGTCGGGCGGGACGGGGACGTCCGGGTGCGCGCGCTGGCGACGGACGACGCGGGACACGACGAACCAGCCCACGAGCAGGACGGCGACCGCGACGACGATGTACTGCAGGACGGTCGCGTACTGCTCGACCTCGGACCACCGCTCCCCCAGCTGGTAGCCGGCGACGATGAAGATCGTGTTCCAGATGGCGCTGCCGGCCAGGGTGTAGAGCAGGAACTGCAGGACCGGCATCCGCTCCACGCCCGCCGGCACGGAGATGGCGCTGCGGATGATCGGCAGCATCCGCCCGAAGAACACCGCCTTGGGACCGTGCCGCTGGAACCACCGCTCGGCGACCTCGATGTCCTTGGTGTCGACCAGGGGCAGCCGGCCCGCGACCGCCACGACCCGGTCGCGGCCGACGACCCGGCCGAGCTCGTACAGGACGAGGGCACCGACCAGCGAGCCGGCGGTGGTCCAGAGGATGGCCGACAGGAGCGAGAAGCTGCCCTGCGCCGCCGTGAACCCGGCCAGCGGCAGGATGATCTCGCTGGGGATCGGCGGGAACAGGTTCTCCAGGGCGACGACCAGGCCGGCGCCGGGGCCGCCGAGGGTCTCCATGATGCCGACGGCCCAGCCGGCGACGCCGTCCAGCTCTGCGGGGGCGCTCACGGGCGGGCCGCCCGGGTCAGGGGCACGGCGGCACGGCTCAGGACGATCACTCCTCGGCAGGGGCGGCCGGGCGGCACGAGAGGGCAGCCCGGTGGGGCCAGGCTACCGGCGTGCGGCGGACCTCCCGGGGAGCAGCGCCAGCGCGAGACCTGCCCCCGCCGCCCCGACGAGCGCGAGCACGGACGGCTCCGCGAGCAGGAGCACCTGCGCGCCGACCAGCCCGCCGCCCGCGATGCCGACGTTGAACGACGCGTTGACCAGCGCCGGGGCCGCGTCCTCCGAGGCCGGCGAGGCCCGCAGCGCGAGGGTCTGCAGCAGCGTCGGCAGCATGCCGAACGCGGCTCCCCAGGCCACCACCACGGCGACCGTCAGCGTGCGGACCAGGTCGCCGGACCCGGCACCCCCGGGCAGGCCCGGCAGCAGGTCGGGCGCGACGCCGAGCAGGCCGAGGGCCAGGAGCAGCAGCGCCGTCGCCGCGACGGCGGACACCGTCGCCCCGCGCAGGTGCCGGTCGACGACAGCGCCGGCCAGCAGCAGGCCGACGACGCCGGCACCGCCGTAGCCCAGCAGGACGAGCCCCACACCGGACGCCGGGACGCCGACGTCCAGCAGCAGCGGGCTGACGTAGGTCCACAGCGTGAAGTGCCCGAGCATGAGGACGACCACGACGAGGGCGACGCGCTGCAGCGGCCGCTCGCGCACCGCCTGCAGCACGGGCACGGCGGCCGACGCGGCCGGGGCGGGGGCCTTCGGCAGCAGCACCAGGGTGGCCGCGGCGAGCAGGAGCAGGACGACCGCGGCGACGACGAACGCCCAGCGCCAGCCCAGCGCGGTCCCCAGCGCGGTGCCGAGCGGCACTCCGCCGACCAGGGCGAGGGCGTTGCCGGCGCTCACCGCCGCGACGGCCCGGCCGACCCGGTCCGGGGGGACGAGCGCCACCGCCGCCCCGACGACGACGGAGAAGAACCCGGCGTGCGCCAGCCCGGCCAGCAGCCGGCAGGCCAGGGCCACCCACCACCCGTCCGCGGCGGCCAGCACGAGGTTGCTCGCCGCGTAGGCCACGAGCAGGGCGACGAGGACCGTGCGACGGGGCCAGCGCGCCACCACGGCGGTGAGCGGGACCGAGGCGAGCACGACCACGGCGGCGTAGGCGGACACGAGCAGCCCGGTGCGGGAGTCGCTCACGCCGAACGAGCTGCTCATCAGCGGCAGCAGGCCGACCGGCAGCATCTCGGTGGTGATCGCGGCGAAGGTCGCCGCGGTGAAGAGCGCGAGCACGCCGCCGACAGGGGTCTGGCGGGTCCGGGTCTCGCGGGTCGTCGCCACCGGAGCATCCTGGGGGCAGCCGGGCCGTGGTGCCGACGGCGCACGGCGGGCGGACGCTGCAGGGCAGACGTTGCAGGGCGTCGTGCTGCGGTCGGCCCGCCCGGGTCGACCGGCTCAGCCCGGCCCGAGGGCGGCCGGCGTGCTCTCGACCCGGTCCGCGGGCGGCTGCGGGCCGGGCTGGCAGCGCGGGCACCACCAGGTGCGCCGGCGCTCCGGGTCGTCCGGGACCTCCTCGACGACGCGGACCGTCGTGCCGCAGCGCAGGCACGGCCGGCCCGCGCGCCCGGACACCCAGTGGTTGCGTCCCTTGCGCGGGTCGCCGGTGGTCACCTGCGAGGTGTTCTGCCCGGTGACCGCGCCGGAGACGGAGAACCGCAGCAGCCGGTGGGCCAGGTCGACCAGCGGCGGCAGGTCGACCTCGCCGACGGGGGTCCACGGCGAGCGGCCGCGCAGGAAGCACAGCTCGTTGGCCCACAGGTTGCCGATGCCGGCGAGGTTGCGCTGGTCGAGCAGGGCCGCCGCGAGCGGGCGGGCAGGGTCGCGGGACAGCCGCCGGACCGCCTCGGCGGGATCCCAGCCGGGTCCGAGCAGGTCCGGCCCGAGGTGCCCGACGACGTCGTCCTCGCGGTCGGTGCGCAGCAGCTCTACCACGGGCATGTCGAGCGCGTAGGCCGTCGGCCCGGCGGTGGCGAGCACGACGCGGACGGTGTCGTCCAGGTGGCGGGGCAGCCGCTTCCCGGCCCCGACGACGGTCCAGCTGCCGGTCATCCGCAGGTGGGTGTGCAGGGTGAGGCCGCCGGAGAACCGGGTGAGCAGGTGCTTGCCGCGCGGCACCGTCGTCAGGACGGTCTGCCCGGACAGGTCGGCGGTGGCGGAGCGGGGGACGCGCAGGTCGCTGCGCAGGACCGTCCGACCGGACAGCCCCGCCTCGAGCCGGCGCGCCACCCGCCAGACGCTGTCCCCCTCCGGCACCGGAGCAGGCTAGGCAGCACCGGGGCGCCGCCGCGCGCCGGCGCAGGACCGGACCGGCGTGCCGGCTCGCCGATCGACGGGCCGGGCGTGGACCTAGCGGCGGGGGCCGAATTCCCGCACCGGCACCGCGGTGGGGGCGTCGTCCAGGTCGACGCGCAGCAGGCGCCCGTCGGCCGGGCCCGGGGCCTCCATGCCCTCCGCGGCCGTGGTGACGACGAGGCCGCCCGGGACGATCGTCACGCTCGTCGGCTGGGCGGCCGGCAGCGTGACGGTGAGCAGCGGGTAGCCGTCGGCGTCGTAGCGGCGGACCTCGCCCGCGCCGTGCACCGCGACCCAGAGCGTGCCCTCGGCGTCGGTGGTCATCCCGTCGGGGACGCCCTCCTCGCCGGTGCGGACGACGACCGTGCCGTCGGACAGGTGACCGTCCTCGGCGAGGGCGTAGCGGGTGATCGTGTGCTGCGCGGAGTCGGCGAGGAACAGCAGGCGGCCGTCGGCGGACACGGCCGGGCCGTTGGCGATGGCGAGGTCCTCGACGACCCGGGTGACGGTGCCGTCGGGGTCCGTCCGGTAGAGGCTGCCGAGCGGGCTCTCGCCGTCGTAGGCCATGGACCCCGCCCAGAACCGGCCCTCGGCGTCGCACACCCCGTCGTTCATCCGGGTCGGCGCGGGGGCGTGCTCCTCGGGACGGGCGAGCCACTCGACCGAGCCGGCGGCGTCCAGCAGCGCGATGCCGTCGCCGAGGGCGGCGACCCGGCGGCCGGGCTCCCCCGCGACCGGCGCGACCGCGCCCAGGGGCACGTCGACCGACAGCACCGGCTCGACCTCGCCGCCGACCGTGCCGGGGTGGCGCAGCAGCCGGCCCGCGAGGAGGTCGACGAACGTCACGCCGTCCACGGCCCGGGCGCCCTCGCCGAGCTCGTAGGACTCCTCCGACAGCACGGTGACCCGGGGGGCGGTCGGCTCGCTGCTGCTCTGGCTCATGGGCGTCCTCTGCTCGTCGGGCCCGGGCCGGTGCTGGGTGCTGCCGGGACGCGGCGAGGCTAGCGGCGCGCGGGCCCGACCGGCTCGGGCAGGCGGGGCGAGGTCTCCGTGCCGCCCGCCCCGGCCTCGGCGGCGGCCGCCGCGGCCTGCTCCTCGGCGAGCTGCTCGGCACCGGTGAGCGTCCGCAGCGGCACCTCCCGGATGCACAGGATGGCGAGGAGCCCGAGGACGGCGAGGACCGCGGCGACGAAGAAGATCCGGCCGGTGGCATCGCCGTAGGCGGCGCGGACGACCTCCTCGACGGGGGCGGGCAGCTCCTCGAGCCCGCCGATGCCGACGCCGGCGCCGCCGGCGGGCGCGTCCACGCCGATCGCGACCAGGCCCTCGCGGACCAGCACCGCGACCCGGTCGGCGAGCACGACGCCGAGCACCGAGACGCCGACCGTGCCGCCGAGGGAGCGGAAGAACGACACCGTGGAGCTCGCGGTCCCCAGGTCGGAGGGGTGCACGGTGTTCTGCACGGCGAGCACGAGGTTCTGCATCATCATGCCCATGCCGGTGCCGAGCAGGGCGAGGTAGACGAACACCAGGCCCATCGGCGTCTCGTGGTCCAGCGTGGCCAGCAGGCCGAACCCGGCGGTCATGAGCGTGCCGCCCAGGACGAGGAACACCTTCCAGCGCCCGGTCCGGCTGATGAGCTGGCCGGAGACGACGGAGGACACCGTCGAGCCGAGCACCATCGGCAGGCTGAGCAGCCCGGCGGCCGTGGGCGAGTAGCCGCGTGCCACCTGGAAGTACTGGCCGAGGAAGACCGAGCCGCCGAACATCGCGACGCCGACGGCGATGCTCGCCAGCGTGGCCAGGGTGGTGGTGCGGTCGCGGAAGAGCCGGAGCGGGATGACCGGCTCGGCGGCGCGGCTCTCGGCGAGGACGGCCAGGCCGACGAGGGCGAGCCCTCCGAGGCCCATCGCCCACGAGGTGGCCGAGCCCCAGGCGAAGCTGTCACCGGCCAGGGTGACCCAGACCAGCAGGTCGGACACCGCCGCGACGATGAGGGCTGCACCCAGGTAGTCGATGCGGACCGGGCGGCGGACCAGCGGCAGGTGCAGGGTGCGCTGGACCAGCAGAAGCGACGCCAGCGACAGCGGCACCCCGACGAAGAAGCACCAGCGCCAGCCGAGCGGGCTGTCGACGATGACCCCGCCGAGCAGCGGCCCGACCACGGGTGCGACGGACATCACCGCGCCGATGGGGCCCATGTACCGGCCGCGCTCGCGCGGGCTGATCATGGCGGCGACGACGATGATGACGAGCGCCTGCAGGCCGCCGAGGCCGAGGCCCTGCACCGCCCGCCAGGCGATGAGCAGCTCGACCGACGGGGCCAGGCCCGCGCCGACGGAGCCGACGGTGAAGACGAGGGTCGCGACCTGGACGAGGACCTTCTTGTCGACGAGGTCGGCCGTCTTCCCCCAGAGCGGGGTGGTCGCCGTGGACGCCAGCAGGGTGGCGACGACGACCCAGGTGTACTGCCGCTGCGAGCCGTCGAGGTCGGCGATGATCGTCGGCAGCGCGTTCGACACGATCGTCGAGGACAGGAACGCGCTGAACATCGCCAGCAGCAGGCCCGACAGCGGCAGCAGGACCTGCCGGCGGGTCGTCGGGGCGGGGGCTGTCTCGCTCATGCAGGTCTCCGGCGGGTGGTGGGCGCCCGCGGGCGCCGTCGCACCGCGGTAGTTGAGACCTGCAACTGTACGCCGGTGTAGTTGTGTAGTGCAACTAACCTGTGGCGGTCACCAGATCTCGGCCTCGGCCAGCCGGCGCAGCAGCTCGGACAGCCGGGCGAGGTCGGCCGGGTCCCACTCCCCCAGCGAGCGCCGCCACCGGGCCGCGCGCTCCTCCTGCGACCGGGCCAGCGACGTCCGGGCCTGGTCGGTGAGCTCGACGAGCCGGGCACGCGCGTCGGTGGGGTCCGGCCTGCGCACGACCAGCCCGAGCCGCTCCAGGGCGTCGACCTGGCGGGTCACCGTCGACCGGTCCAGGTACAGCCGGGCACCCAGGTCCGACGGCCGCGCGGGGCCGTGGCGGCCGAGCACGACGAGCAGCGGGAAGGCGGTGGCGTCCAGCCGCGGGTGCACGGCGCGGGCCCGCTCCCGGGCCGAGGAGCGCGAGCGCTGCCACAGGTCGGTGAGCCGCCCCTCGAGCACCCCGACCTCGTCGGCGGGCGGCCCGTCGGGGCTGGTCGGCGGGGTCGGCGTCATGCCCGTCATCGTCCCAGCCCCCCGCGGCACCCCCGGCCGTCCGCCGGGGACCGCCCCGCGACCACCCTCAGGCGGGGTTCAGCAGGTCGTCCTCCGACGCCGGGGCGTCCTCGGGTCCCGCCGGGGCGGACCTGACCTCGTCCCCGCCGCGCGCGGCCACCCGTCCGGCGAGCCACGCCAGCTGCTCGCGCTGCTGGTGCCCGCCGCCGCCCTCGTGCCCGTTGCCCCACCAGACCCGGACCTGCTTGTCGACCTCGTCCGCCCGGTCGCCGCCGTAGTGGTTGTACGCGGCGAAGACGGTCGAGGGCGGGCAGACCTCGTCGCGCAGGGCGACCGAGACCAGCGCGGGCGCGCTCGCCCGGCTCGCCAGGTGCACGGCGTCGACGTGGTCGAGGGTGAGGAAGGCCCGCTCGACGTCGTCGCGGTGGCTGGCGAGCCAGCGGACGACCTCGGCGTACGGCTCGGCGTCGGTGAGGTCGACCGCGCGGCGGAACGCGCAGAGGAACGGGACGTCCGCCATCACCCCGAGCAGCCCGGGGACGAGCCCGGCGACGGCGAGCGCCACGCCCCCGCCCTGGCTGATCCCGTGGGCGACGACCGCGTCCGGGTCGACCTCCGGCAGCGACCGGGCCACCTCGACCGCGCGCACGGCGTCGGCGTACAGGCGCCGGTAGTAGTGCTCGTGGGGGTCGTGCAGGCCGCGGGTGAGCATGCCGGGCGCCGCGGGCCCGCCGTCGTGGCCGGGGTCGGCGGTGACGCCGGTGGTCCACGCCCAGCCCTGGCCGCGGGTGTCGACGACCAGGTGCGCGTAGCCGGCGGACGACCACAGCAGCCGCTCCCACGGCAGGCCTCGCCCGCCGCTGTAGCCGACGAACTCCACCACGCACGGCAGCGGGCCGGTCGCGCCGGCCGGGCGGAGCAGCCACGCCGCGACCTCGTCCCCGCCCCAGCCGGCGAACCGGACGTCGTCGACGTCGACGGTCGTCAGGCCCGCGGGCTCCGGGGTGCGGCGGACGTCGGCGGGGTGCTGCGCGAGCTCGTCGAGCGTCCGCTGCCAGAAGTCGTCGAAGCCGTCCGGCAGGCGCAGCGGCGGCCGGAACGCGCGCAGCTCCTCCAGCGGCAGGTCGTAGGCGCTCACGGCAGCACCCCGCCCGCACCGCCGGCCGTGCCGCCGACGTCGTGCAGGTGGTGGACCGGGTCGTGCAGCAGGTAGCGGCCGAAGCTCTCCACGGTGAACGACGCGCCGTCGCTGCGGCGGCCGGCCCGCTGCCAGGCGGCCTCGTCGAGGGCGTCGAACCGGGCGGCGAGGGCGTGGCCGAAGGCGACGGTGTCGGCGGCCACGGCGGCCGGGTCCTGCTCGGCGTAGCGGGAGGCGACCGCGGTGGCGTCCTGGTCCCAGTTGCCGAACAGCGGGTCGTCCTCGCTGAGCATGAGCGTGAGCCGCTCGCCGAACAGCGCGAAGACGTCGCGGACGTGGCAGCCGTACTCCAGGGCGGACCAGGTGGTGGCGTCGGGCCGCTCGCGGGCGTCGCCGCGCTCGAGCACGGGGCCCCAGGCGTCGGCGTTGGCGCGCAGCCGCTCGCCGAGCTCCTCGCGGGGCACGGCCCCGACGTCGAGCCCGCACTCCGGGCACGCCCTGCCGAGCACCCAGGTCCAGTCCTTGGTGTCGGGCTCCAGCGCGTCCCCGGCCGTCGGGCCGTCCTGCTCCCTCGCGTCCACGGCGGCACGGTAGCCCCGCCGGGCCGGCCGGGCCTCCCGCCCTGTCCACCGGCCGGTCCCGCGGGATACGGTCCTGGCCATGGCCAGCACCCCCGCCCTCGTCGTCGCCGACGCGCCCGAGCGCCACCGCTACGAGGCCACCCTCGACGGCAGCCTCGCCGGGTTCGCGGAGTACACCCCCACCCCGACGATGCTCGTCTTCACCCACACCGAGGTCCTCCCCGCCCACGAGGGCGCGGGCGTCGGCAGCGCGGTCGTGCGCTTCGCCCTGGACGACGTCCGGGAGCGGGGGCTCAAGGCGCTCGCGGTGTGCCCCTTCGTGCTCGGGTGGATCCAGCGGCACCCCGCGTACACCGACCTGGAGTACCGCTCGCGCACGCGTCCGGACCTGGACTGAGCCCCCCGGGTGACGCCGGGCGCGGGGCAGGGTGAACGTCGCACCCGCGGGTCAAGCGCTGTCACGCACCCGACGAAGCACCTCTGCACCGGCGACGTTCGCCGCTGCAGAGGGAGGGAACATGTCCGACCAGGGGGACAAGGACCAGGCCATCGACGAGGCCGTCATGGACCTGCTCCACGACCACGTGCCGCTGACGCTGCTCGTCGACCTCGTCGACGCGCCCGCCTCGGAGCAGGTGCTCCGCGAGGAGGGCCTGCCCGAGGACTCGTGGTGGGAGCAGCTCCCGCGCCAGCAGGGGGCGACCGACTGAGGCCGGACGGCGGCCGGTGGATCCCGGCGGATTTTCGCGGGCGGCGGGGGCGCTGGTAACGTCTCCTCCGCACCGCTAGCTCAATTGGCAGAGCAGCTGACTCTTAATCAGCGGGTTGCCGGTTCAAGTCCGGCGCGGTGCACTCCTGGGTCTGGTCGGCCCGACCTGCCGATAGCGTGGCGCCATGTCGAGCGAGGACCTGGCACGCGCCCGCCGCACCGGCACCTCCACGTGGGTGTGGCTGGCGGTGGGCGGCGTGGTGAGCCTCGTGCTCGGCCTGGTGTCCGTCGCCGCCCCCGGCTCCACGGTGGGCGTGCTCGCCGTCGTGCTCAGCCTGTGGCTCGTCGCCGCCGGGCTGGGCCGGGTGGCGCTGGCCTCGGCCACGCGCACCTGGACGTCCGGCCGACGCACGCTGCAGGGCGCGCTCGGCGTCGTCATGGCTGCGGCCGGGCTCGCGGGGCTGCTCGGCCTGTTCGACCCCCTCACCGTGGTGACGGTGGTCGTCGCTGCCGGCTTCCTCGTGGCCGGTGCGGCGGACCTGGGCCTCGCGGCGACCGGCCCCCGCGGCCTGGGCCGCGCCGCCTCGACCGGCCTGGGCCTGCTGCACCTCCTCATCGGGCTCACGTTCCTCCTGCTCCCCCAGGTCGGCCTCGCCGTCCTCACGGTGCTCGTCGGGCTCGCCCTGCTCGTGCTCGGGCTCGTGCAGCTGGCCGCCGCCGGCGTCGTCCGCGCCCTGGTGCGCCAGGCCGACGCCCTCGCCGCCCGTCTGGGCGGGCCGCACGCCCCCGGCTCCCCCCTGGCGCCGGGCCGCCGCCTGCCCGGTGACGAGGACCCGCGGGTCGTGCGCGGGGAGGT
>NZ_JBBEOI010000085.1 GCF_037860755.1 Aquipuribacter hungaricus
GATCCGACTTGGCCTGCTGCGCGGGGGCCTGGCCGCCCTGCTCGACCGCTGCGGTCGGCTGCCCGGGCTGCGCGACCTGGGCCGGCGGCGCGACCTGGGCCGGCGGGGTCGGGACCCGGCGCGCGGTCTCGGGGACGCGCAGCGGCAGCGGCTCGCGCGGCGCCATCGGGTCGGTGCCGCGCACGACGACGACCGAGCGGACCAGGTCCTCCAGGTCGGCGCCGCGGCCGCGGGACGCCAGCTCCTCGGGCAGGGTCGCCCCGACGGACTGGAGCACCTCGGGGCCGGAGAACACGGCCCGGACGAACCAGCGGGGCCCGTCGACGCCGCAGAAGCGCTGCACCTGCAGCACCCGGCGCCCGTCGGGCAGCGTCGTGGGCACCCGGGCGACGAGCTCGGTGCCGAAGCTGCCCTCGCGCTCCTCGGTCTGGCCGCCGCCGCCGCTGACCGCCGCGGCGATCTCCGGCCGCACCTCGTCCCAGACGCCGGCGCTGCGGGGCGCGGCGAAGGCGGTGAGCTGGACGGACGAGGCGTCGGCCTGGACCGTCACCGCGGCCACGGCGCCGCTGGTCTTGTCCACGTCGAGCCGGATCTTCAGGTCCTGGCGGGCGGGCAGGCGGAACGCGCCGAGGTCGAGGTAGCCCTCGGTGCTCACCCCGGGGTCGCCCACGTCGAGCGGTCCGGTGGGGGGCGACAGGGCACCCCGCTCGGCGGCGACCGGCTGGCTGGGGTCGGGCCGGGTGCGGGCGTTCCAGAAGGGGGTCACTGCAGGAGTCCTCCGAGGTCGGGGTGGGCTGGGCCGGCACTGCCGGCCGGGCCCGCGGGAGACGTGGTGACGGCCGCCGTGCCGGTGGAGCCGAAGCCGCCCTCGCCGCGCCCGGAGCCCGGGAGCCGGTCGACCTCGACGAGGTGGACGGCGGGGAGCTCCATGACGACGAGCTGGGCGACGCGGTCCCCGGCGCTCAGCCGGACCGGGGTCGTGGTGCTGGTGTTGAGAAGGGTGACCCGGACCTCGCCGCGGTACCCCGCGTCGACGGTCCCGGGGGCGTTGAGGACCGTGACGCCGTGGCGTGCGGCCAGGCCGGAGCGCGGCAGCACGAACGCCGCCGTGCCCACGGGCAGCGCGAGGGCCAGGCCCGTGCCGACGGTCGCCCGCTCCCCCGGGGCCAGCTCGACGTCCTCGGTGCAGACCAGGTCGAGCCCGGCGTCGCCGGGGCGGGCACGGGCCGGCAGCGGCACGTCGGCGAGGCGGCGGACGAGGACGTCCACGACCGCGCCGTCCCACGGGTCGGCGGGCGGCGACGACGGCCTGGTGGCAGGGACGTCGTCGGCGGGGTGCACCCGACGACTCTAGCCAGCGCCGTGGGACCCTTGTCCCGTGCGTACCGTCTACTCCGAGCGGCTGTGGCCGGCGGCCTGGGTCTGGACCTGGGGCGCCCTCGTCGCGGTCACGCTGGGCGTGGTGTTCATCCCCGCGACCTCGCTGGGCTTCGCCGCCGCCGTCGGGGTCGTGGCGCTGCTGGGGACCTTCCTGCTGCTGCGCCAGTGGAGCCCGGTGGTCCGGGTCGTCGAGCCGGAGCCCGGCGCGGGGCTGTGGCTGCAGGCCGGCGAGGCGCGGATCCCGGCCTCCGCGCTGGGCGACCTGGAGCCCCTGGACCCGGCCGGCATGAAGGTCGCCCTCGGGCCGGCGCTGGACGCCCGTGCCCACCTCTGCATCCGGGGCTGGGTGGCCACCGGCGTGCGCGCCGAGGTCGCCGACACCCGCGACCGGGTCCCCTACTGGCTGGTCAGCACCCGGCAGCCGCGGCGGCTGGCCGCGAGCCTGCGCGCGGAGAGCCTGCAGGGGTCCTAGGCCTCCTCGGTCCCCGTCCCCGGACGTGCCGGCGGCCGCCCCCGGTCACCGGGGACGGCCGTGGGCGCCGTCCCCGTGGCGGACGGCCGGGTGGTGCGGTGCGCTCAGGCGCACTCGGAGCAGATCGGCAGCCCGTCCTTCTCACCGACGAGCTGGCTGCGGTGGTGCACCAGGAAGCAGGAGCCGCAGGTGAACTCGTCCTGCTGGGCGGGGAGGACCTGGACCGAGAGGTCCTCGTTGGACAGGTCGGCGCCGGGCAGCTCGAAGCCCTCGGCGGCGTCCGTCTCGTCCTCGTCGACCTGGCCGGTCTTCGCGTCGCCCCGGCGGGCCTTGAGCTCCTCGATCGAGTCCTCGGAGTCTTCTTCTGTCTTGCGCGGTGCGTCGTAGTCGGTCGCCACTGGCGTCGTCACACTCCGTCTGGGATGTCCTCGCCCCACCGGTCCCGCTGGGGCTGTCACGCCAACGCTCGTGGGCCGGTAATGATGCCCGAGAGAGGTCGCGCGCGGATTGTGCCCTACCCGCCGCCCCGGCACCAGCGGGCCGGGGCCATGAGGGCAGGTGCCGTCAGGGCAGGTGGTGCGGGGAGTAGCCGCTCTCGCGCACGGCGCGGTCCAGCTCGGCGGCCACCCCGGGGGCCGCGGCCACGCAGAGCCGCGCGTCGACCGGTCCCCCGTCGGGACCGGTGACCACGGCGCCGGCCTCCCGGGCGACGAGCACCCCGGCGGCGTGGTCCCACGGGTGCAGGCCCCGCTCGACGTAGGCGTCCAGGCGGCCCGCGGCGACCATGCACAGGTCGAGCGCAGCGGCACCGACCCGGCGCACGTCGCGCACCCGGGGCAGCAGCTCCGCCACGGCCCGGCCCTGCTCGGCCCGGACCCCCGCGTCGTAGCCGAAGCCGGTGCCGAGCAGACAGGCGGCCAGGCTCGTGCAGCCCGAGGCCTCCAGCGGCAGGCCGTCGGCGTGCTCGCCCCCCGGCAGCGGCCCGTCGAGGCGGGCCCCTCCCCCGGCGGTGGCCGAGAAGGTCTGCCCCCGCTCGACGTCCAGCACCGCCCCGGCGACGGCGCGCCAGGCGTCCGGACGGGGCGGGCCGGCGACCACGGCCACGCTCACGGCGTAGCTGCCCGTGCCGTAGAGGTAGTTGACGGTGCCGTCGAGCGGGTCGACGACCCAGGTGAGCCCGCTCGTGCCGGTCAGGGCGGCCTCCTCCTCGCCGAGCACGCCGTCGTCCGGGCGCTCGGCGGCCAGCAGCTCGCGCACCCGCCGCTCGGCCGCGAGGTCCGCGGCGGTGACGACGTCGGTGGCGGTGGACTTGGTGCGCGCCACCGACACCACCCCGCGGCGGTGCTCGAGCAGCAGCCGCCCCGCCTCGGCGGCCAGGCGCACGGCGAGCAGCCGGAGCTGCTCCGGGTCGGTGCCCGGCGGGAGCGGGTGCCCGTCCGTGACGTGGCTGCTGTCCGTGCCGCGGGTGCCGTCGGTGACCCGGCTGCTGTGCGTGCCGTGGGTGGTGTCCACCGGGTCAGCCGAGGACGGCGTCACGGCCGCCTGCGGCGCCGGTCGTGCCGCCCGCCAGGACCGGCTGCTGCCAGTCCTCGCCGCACGCCGCGGGCTTCTCGGCGCGGGTGTTGCGGCAGCAGCCGACCGGGCAGACGGAGTGGCTGGGGCCCCACGGGCCGAGTGCCGGCTGGCCGGGCTGCCCGCCGCGGGCGACCTCGGCGCGCTCGGCCATGAGGTCGACGAGCTGGGCGACGAAGGCCGGCGCGGTGCCGACGGTCGCGGCCCGCTGGAACGGCAGCCCGATCTCCCGGGCGGTCTCCTCGGCCTCGGTGTCGATGTCGAACACGACCTCCATGTGGTCGGACACGAAGCCGACCGGGGACACGACGACGGCGGGGACGCCCTGGGCGTGCAGCGCGCGCAGGTGGTCGTTGACGTCGGGCTCGAGCCACGGCTGGGTGGGCGGGCCGGAGCGGGAGCAGTAGACGAGGTCCCACGCGGGCGTGGTCCCCAGCGCCCGGCCGGCCTCCTCGGCGACCGCGGCGCAGGCCTGCCGGTGCTGTTCGCTGTAGGCGCCGCCGGCCGGGCCGGAGGCCTCCTCCATGACGTCGGGCACGGAGTGGGTGACGAAGACCAGCCGGGCGCCCTCGCGCAGGCCGGGCTCGAGGCGCCCGTAGGCCGCGACGACCCCGTCGGCGTTGGCCCCGACGAAGCCGGGGGTGTTGAAGTAGTGGCGGACCTTGTCGACCTCGACGGCGCGGCCCTCGGCGGCCAGCGCGATGACGGAGGCCGCGACGTCCTCGCGGTACTGCCGGCAGCCGGAGTACGAGGAGTACGCCGACGTGATGACCGCGAGCACGCGCCGGGCGCCGGCCTCGTGGGCCTCGCGCAGGGTGTCGGTGAGGTAGGGGTCCCAGTTCCGGTTGCCCCAGTACAGCGGCAGGTCCACGCCGCGGGAGCCCAGCTCGGTGCTCAGGGCCGCCAGGAGCGCGCGGTTCTGGTCGTTGATCGGGCTGCGGCCGCCGAAGTGCAGGTAGTGCTCCGCGACGTCGGCGAGCCGCTCGCGGGGGATGCCGCGCCCCCGGGTGACGTTCTCCAGGAACGGCATGACGTCGTCGGGCCCCTCCGGGCCGCCGAAGGACAGCAGGAGCAGGGCGTCGTAGGGGGCCAGGTCGGCAGGGGTGGAGGTCACCCGCCCATCCTCGCCCGCGCCGTGGCGCCGGGCACGCCGGGTCCCCCACCGACACACGGCCCCGGTTGGGCGGGACGGGCCCGCCGCGGTGGCACAGTTGCGGCTCGGACGTCACGGCGCGCGTGCCGTGACACCGGGACGGAGGCACGGATGGACACCCTCAGGCTCGTCGAGGTCGCCGGCGACGGCTCCCTCGTCCTGATGACCGGGGACGGCCGCCGCTTCTCCCTCGCCGTGGACGAGCAGGTCCGCTCCGCGGTGCGGCGCTCCCGCAACGGCACCCACGCCCCGCCCGCCGGCCCCGACCGCCCGGGCCCGCGCGAGGTGCAGGCCCGGATCCGCGCCGGCGCCGACGCCCAGGAGGTCGCCACCCAGACCGGCCTCGACGTCGACTTCGTCCGCCGCTTCGAGGGCCCGGTCCTCGCCGAGCGCGCCCACGTGGCCGACCTGGCCCGGAAGACCCCGGTCGACCGCGGCGGCGACCCGACGCTCGACCTCGAGCGCGTGGTCGTCGAGGTGCTCACCGGCGAGGGCCACGACGTCGACGACATCGGCTGGGACTCCCGCCGGGTCGACGGCACCCGCTGGCAGGTCGTCGTGACGACCGGGCCCGGCGACCGGACCGACCGCACCGAGGCGACCTGGGGCTTCGACACCTCGACCCGCTCCCTGGAGCCCGTCGACGCCGAGGCCGAGCGGCTCACCGGCGTCGAGCGCCGCCGCCGGCTCAGCGCCGTGCGCGAGAACGTGTTCGACGTCGAGCGCCCGTCCGCGGCGGCCCCCGTGGGCCGCGGCGGCACGGTGGAGCTGCTCGACGCCCTGGCCCGCCAGCGTGGCCGCCGTCCCGTCACCCGCCCGGCCGCGCCGGGGACCGGTCAGGAAGCCGGCGAGGACGCTGCCGTCCATCCTGCCGCTGCCGAGGCCGGTGACGGCCAGGGTCGCGTCGTCGACGGCCGTGCGCTCGACGGCCGTGCGCCCGACGGCCGTGACGACGACGCTCGCGACCTGGACGCTGACCGCGGCGGCGTCGACGAGGGTGGTCCCCACCAGGCCCGTGAGGACGAGCACACCGGCGGCGGCGTGGTCGGTGCCGTGGTGGCCGGCGCGCTGGTCGCGGGCGCCGTCGTGGCCGGCACCGTGGTCGCCGGCTCGTCCGGTGGCGACGACGCGGACCGCGCCGAGGACGACGACGCGGCCGACCGTGCGCGGGCTGATGACGCGACTGACGAGGACCACCGGCGCGCCGCCGGCCTGCGGGTCGTGGCCGCCGGCCGGGTGGGCCCGGACGACACGTCGGTGAGCATCGAGCCGGACCTGCTCAGCGACCTCGAGCTCGACCAGCCCGGCGCGCGGGCCGCGGGCCAGGACGCCCGGCCCGCCCGCCAGCAGGCGGTGGCCGCCGGCGACCGGCGCTCTCGACGGCGGCGCTCCGCCGTGCCCAGCTGGGACGAGATCGTGTTCGGCGCCAAGCGTGAGGACGGCTGAGCGGCCCGCTCAGCCCTCGAGCGCCTCGGGCAGCACGGCGAGCTGCGCGTACGGGTCGATCGGGCACTGCTCGGGCGACCACGGCAGCACGTCCGGCGACAGCTCGGCGGCCCGCGCCGCCCCCGCCGTCATCCGGCGCATGAAGTGCCGGCGGCAGAGGACCTCGTAGGCCACGTCGTCCTCGGCCGGCGACCCGGTCGGCCCGGCCGCGCCAGGCGCGCCGTCCTCCGCCGCCGTGACGTCTCCCACGACCACCTGGGCGCCGTCGACGACCATGCGCCCGTGCACGGTGCGGGCGTTGTGGGTGCCCCGGGCGCCGCACCAGCACAGCGCCGCCACCTGCAGCGCCTCGACGCGGTCGGCGAGCTCGACGAGGCGCTGCGAGCCGGGGAACAGGCGGGCCCGGAAGTCGCTGGTGATGCCGAACGCGAAGACGTCGATGCCCAGCTCGTCGACGACGCGGGCCAGCTGGTCGACCTGCGCCGGGGTGTAGAACTGCGCCTCGTCGCAGACCAGGTAGTCGGTCCGGCGGCCCGCGAGCCGCTCGTCGACCACGGCCGTCCACAGGTCGTCGTCCTCGGCGACCTCGCGGGCCGGCCGCTCGAGCCCCAGCCTGCTGCTGAGCCGGCCGCGCCCGGCCCGGTCGCGGCGGGTGAACAGCATGCCGACCAGGCCGCGGGCGGCACGGGTGTGGTCGACCTGGAGGGCCAGGGTCGACTTGCCGGAGTCCATCGTCCCGCAGAAGAAGACGAGCTCGGCCATGACGGGCGACGCTACCGCCCGCGGCGGGCCCGCCCGTCCCGGGCAGCCGCCCGGCGGGTGCGGTCGGGCGGGTGCGGTCGGTCGGGTGCGGTCGGGTGCGGTCGGGCGCGGTCGGGCAGGCGGTCAGGCCGTGAGCCGCAGCAGCGGCACGGCGGTCTCGGCGTCGGTGAGCGAGCCGTGCTGGCCGACCATCGACAGCGCGGTCGCGTCGGGCGAGGCGCTGTCGACGACCGCCACGTCGTCGCGGGCGGCCACGAGCACCTCGCCCACCCGGGCCATGACGGCGGGGTCGGCGTCGGCCCCGAACCAGCCGGCGGCCAGGGCCTCGTCGCTCGTCAGCACCCACGCGCGGTCCCCCGCGACGTCGCGCCAGCGCGCGGCGACGTCCTGGGCCGCCCCGGGCGCGGTGCGCAGCTGCACCAGGCGCGGCTCGCCCGCGGTGCCGAGCACGTCGGTGCGCAGCGACGGGTGCTCCGCGACGTCGATCATCGAGCCGCGGGGGCAGTCGACCATGCCGTGGTCGGCGGTGACGACGACGAGGGCGTCCTTCGGGGCGCGGCGCCGCAGGGCCTGCAGGGCGGCGTCTACGCGCTCCAGCTGCGAGGCCCACTCGTGCGACAGCCAGCCGCGCGCGTGCCCGGTCTTGTCGATGTCGCCCCAGTACACGTTGACCATCGCCTGCGGCGTGGCCGACAGGGCGGCCACCGCGGCGTCGACCCGGGCGTCCAGGGTCTCGGCGCGGACGTAGGCGGGCCCGCGCAGCGCCGCCCGGGTGAGGCCTGACCCCTCGAACGCGGCGGGCCCCACCATCGTCGTGGGGACCCCGGTGGCCGCGACCCGCTCGAACACCGTCGCGCGGGCCTGCCAGGCCAGGGGGTCGAGGTCACCGGGCCACTGCAGGTGGTTGACCACGTCCGTCGTGCCCGGCCGGAACGCCCGGTAGCCGACGACGCCGTGCTGGCCGGGGGCGCAGCCGGTGCCGTACGAAGCCAAGGCGGTCGCCGTCGTCGACGGGACGGCGGTCCGCAGCTCCGCCGGCGCACCGTCCGGCTGCGACCTCGACGCCCGGCGCAGGAACGGGGCGTGCCCGCCCCGCTCGGCGAGCAGCCGCGCGCCCAGCCCGTCGACGAGCACCGTGCAGACCCGCGGGTAGGTCCCCAGAGCGAGGGTGTCGGTGAAGCCGTCGACACCGACGGCACCGGCCACCGACGGCAGCAGCCGGGCCAGGGAGTCCCCGTCGTAGTCCGGCACCACGGCGACCTCGGCCACGGTCCGGGCCGCGCCCGCGGTCGTCCCCCGCACGGGGGTCCTGACGGTGCCGGTGCCCGCGCCGGGCGCGGTCACACCCGGGGCCGGGACGTCGCGGCCGACAGCGCCCGCGCGAACCGCATGGCCTCCTCGACCGCGTCGTGGCCCTCGGCCTCGGCGCTCACCCGCAGCGACAGGTCGTCGCCGGTGACGCTGCCGGTGTAGCCGTGGTCGGCGTCGCACTCGGGGTCCGCGCACCCGGCGGGCTCCAGGTCGACCCGGCTGGCGATGCCCCAGGCCACGCCCAGGGTCACCTCGCGGGGCAGGCCGCCGGGGCGGTAGCGCTCGGGGCGGTCGACGACGTGGGTGAGGACGACCGCGGTGACCCGGTCCAGGGGGACGGCCTCGGTGCTCGCGGCGGCGTACGTGCGCCCGGCGTCGGCCGCGCGGACGGGCGAGTCCGGGTGCGCCGGCCCGCCGACGCCGTGGCCGTCGCCGTCGCTGTGGTCGTCGGCGTGGGCGACGATGAGCCGGGTCGGGGTGAGGACGAGGACCGTGACGTGGCGGCGGACCTGGTCCCCCTCGTCGAACGTCGTCTCCGGGTGGACGAAGTGGTCGACGGCCTCCTCGCCGGCGACGGCCGTCCGGACGACGTCGCAGACGACGGCCGGGTAGTAGCCCGCCCGCTCGATGGCTCGCGTCAGCCCGGCCGGCAGGTCGGGGTCGGTGCCGCGGCGGGTGCCGGGTCGGGTGTCACGCACACCCGCATCCTCGCACCCGGGCGGGGGTCGCCGCGTCGGACCTGGGGACGCGTCCCCCGCTCAGGGCAGCGGGAGCAGGGCCCGCCGCCCGCCGTCGGCACGGGTCGCGGGCTCGGCCACCCAGGCGGTGGCGTCGAGCACGGCCACCCCGCCCGGGTGCACGTGGACCGGCTGCAGCCGCAGCGAGGCGACCTGCGGCAGGTCCTCGGCCAGGCGGGACACCCGTGCGACCACGTCCTCGAGGGCGTCGACGTCGACGGCGGGCCTGCCGCCGTGGCCGAACAGCCGGGGCGCGGCCTTGACGCCACGGACGAGGTCGTGGACGTCGGTCGTGGTCAGCGGCGGGATCCGGTGGGCGACGTCGCCGAGCAGGTCGATGGCGTCCCCGGCCAGGCCGAAGCTGACGATGGGCCCGAACAGCGGGTCCTCCACCGTGCTCAGCACCGTCGAGACGCCGCGGGGCGCCATGTGCTGGACGAGCAGCGGTCCGGAGTGGCTGCCCAGCTCGGCGAGCATCCCCTCCACGCCGGCCCGCAGCGCGTCGTCGTCGTCGATGTTGAGGCGGATCCCGCCGGTGTCCAGGCGGTGCCGCAGCCGGGAGGCCTTGAGCACGACGGGGTAGCCGGTGTCCCGGGCCGCCCGCACCGCCTGCTCGGGGTCCTCGACCTCCTGCGACGCCCACACCTGCACGCCGTAGCAGCCGAGCAGCCGGCCGACCTCCTCGCGCGTGAGGGCGCGGCCGTCGGGGCTGTCGGCGAGCGCGCCGTCGACCAGCGCCCGGGCCGCCCGGCTGTCCACGCCCGGGGGGTCGACGAGCGGCCCGGTCTCGCGGCGGCGCCACTCGGCGTAGCGGACCACGGAGGCCAGGGCGCGCACGGCGTCCTCGGGCAGCGGGTAGGCCGGCACCGGCGGCCGGTCCTCGGTGGTGGACCCGACCAGCCGCGGGCCGATGAAGCAGGCGACCGTGGTGCGGCCGGAGCCGTCGGCGCGCCGCTGCAGCGCGAGCTGGATGTCGTCGGTGGCCACCTGCAGCGGCGGGATGAAGCTGGCCACCACGGCGTCCACGTCGTCGCGGGCGTAGACCCGGGCCAGCGCCGCGTCGAACTCCTCCGCCGTCGCCTCCGAGCGCACGGACACCGGCTCCCCCACGACCGTGAGCCCCCACGAGGCGCAGGCGTCGGCGGCGAGCGCGCTGAGCGCCGGGGAGTTGCCGACCACGGCCACCCGGTCCCCGGCGGGCAGCGGCTGGTGCAGCACCACCTGGGCGACGTCGAAGAGCTGGTGGAGGTTCTCGGTCCGGATGACGCCGGCCTGGCGGAGCATGGCGTCGAACGCCTCCGGCGGGGCCATCGACTCCCGGACCTCGTGGCCGGGCGGCACGCCGTACTCGCTGACCCCGCTCTTGACGACGATGGTCGGCTTGACCCGGGCGAGCTGGCGGGCGATCCGGGAGAACTTGCGGGGGTTGCCGACGCTCTCCAGGTACAGCCCGACCACGGACGTGCGGGGGTCGTCGAGCCAGTACTGCAGCGCGTCGTTGCCGGACACGTCCGCGCGGTTGCCGGCGGACAGGAACGACGACAGGCCGAGGCCCCGCCGGTCGGCGCTGGACAGGACCGCGACCCCGAGCCCGCCGGACTGGCTGAACAGCGCGAGCGCCCCGGCACCGGGCATCGTGGGCGCGACGGAGGCGTTGAGGCTCACCGTCGGGTCGGTGTTGATGATGCCGAAGCTGTTGGGGCCGATGACCCGGATGCCGCTGGCCCGGGCCAGGCGGACGAGCTCGTGCTGGCGCGCGACGCCCTCGGGGCCGTCCTCGGCGAAGCCGCTGGAGACCACCACGGCGCCCTTGACGCCGAGGTCGACGCACTGGGCGAGCACCTCGGCGACCGACGCCGCGGGGACCGTGACGACGGCCAGGTCGACCGGGCCGGGGACGTCGGACACCGCGGCGTAGGCCACGCTGCCGCCCACCTCGAACGCCTCGCGGTTGACCACGTGCACCGGCCCGGCGAACCGGCCCTCGGTGATCGCCCCGAGCACGCGGGCGCCGAAGGAGCTGGCGTCCCGGCTCGCCCCGACCACGACGACCGAGCGGGCGTTGAGCAGGGCCCGCATGCTCAGGGACTCCGCGCGGTGCTCCCGGGCGGCCATGACGTCCCGCGAGCGCTCGGTCGGGTCGATGTCGAAGGACACCTCGATGATGCCGTCGTCCAGGTGGTGGTCGACCTCGTAGCCGGCCTCGCGGAAGACGCCGAGCATGCGCTGGTTGGTCGGCAGCACGTCCGCGGTGAAGCTGGTGAAGCCGTTCTCGCGAGCCGCGGCCGCCAGGTGCTCCAGCAGCACCGAGCCGATCCCCCGGCCCCGGTGGCTGTCGGCGATGTTGAAGGCCACCTCCGCAGAGCGCGGGGCGCCGGGGCCGTCGCCGCCCTCGTAGCGGCCGATGCCGACGATCTCGTCGCGCACCGTGGCGACGAGGCCGACCCGGCGGACGTGGTCGACGTGGACGAAGCGGCGCATGTCCGCCGGGCTGATCCGGGGCATGGGGGCGAAGAAGCGGAAGTAGATGCTCTCGGCGCTCTGCGCGGCGTGGAACCGGTCGATGCGCGCGGCGTCGTCGGGGCGGACCGGGCGGACGTGGGCGACCCCGCCGTCGCGCAGCACGACGTCGGCCTCCCAGTGCGCGGGGTAGGGCGCGGCGGGCTGCGCTCCGGTCACGGCCCGACGCTACCCGTGGCCGTCCCTGCGTGGTGCCCCTGCTGGCCTCCCGGCCTGGGGGACGATGGGTGCCGTGAGCCCTGCGCGCCGTGGTCCCCGGTCCGGTCCTGCCGACGGCGGTCCCGAGGTGCCCCCCGGCGGCCACGTCGTCGACATCGACGTCGAGGAGGAGATGCAGGGGGCGTTCCTCGAGTACGCCTACTCCGTCATCTACTCCCGCGCCCTGCCCGACGCCCGCGACGGCCTCAAGCCGGTGCAGCGGCGGATCGTCTACCAGATGGCCGAGATGGGCCTGCGCCCCGACCGCGGCCACGTCAAGAGCGCCCGCGTCGTCGGCGACGTCATGGGCAAGCTCCACCCGCACGGCGACGGCGCGATCTACGACGCGCTCGTCCGGATGGCGCAGCCGTTCACCATGCGCCTGCCCCTGGTCGACGGGCACGGCAACTTCGGCTCCCTCGACGCGGGCCCGGCCGCCGCGCGCTACACCGAGGTGCGCCCCGCGCCCGCGGCCACCCTGCTCACCGACGGGCTCGACGAGGACGTCGTCGGCACCGTCGACAACTACGACGGCTCGCTCCAGCAGCCGGAGGTGCTGCCCGCGGCGTACCCGAACCTGCTGGTCAACGGCGCGAGCGGCATCGCGGTGGGCATGGCGACGAACATGCCGCCGCACAACCTCGCCGAGGTGGTGGCGGCGGCCCGTCACCTGGTCCGGCACCCGCAGGCCACGACGGCGGACCTGGGCCGGTTCGTCCCGGGCCCGGACTTCCCCACCGGCGGCACCGTCGTCGGCCTGGACGGGGTGCGCGAGGCCTACGAGACCGGGCGCGGGTCGTTCCGGGTGCGCGGTCGGGTGCAGGTGGAGGCGGTGACCGCCCGCCGCAAGGGCCTCGTCGTGACCGAGCTGCCCTACGGCGTCGGCCCGGAGCGGCTCATCGAGAAGATCAAGGACGCGGTGCAGGCCAAGAAGCTCGACGGCATCGCCGCGCTGACGGACCTGTCGGACCGCACCCGCGGGATGCGTGTCGTCGTGGAGCTCAAGAGCGGCTTCGACCCCGACGCGGTGCTCCAGCAGCTGTACCGGCAGACCCCGCTGGAGGAGGCGTTCAGCGTCAACGCCGTCGCCCTGGTCGACGGCCGGCCCCGGACGCTCGGGCTGCGCGAGCTGCTGCGGGTGTACGTGGACTTCCGCCTGGACGTGGTGCGGCGCCGGACCGCGCACCGCCTCGCGGTCGCCGAGCGGGAGCTGCACCTGGTGCAGGGCCTGCTCGTCGCGGTGCTCGACATCGACGAGGTCATCCAGGTGATCCGCACCAGCGACGACTCGGGCACGGCGCGCGAGCGCCTCATGACGGTGTTCGAGCTCACCCAGGTCCAGGCGGAGCACATCCTCGAGATGCGGCTGCGCCGGCTCACCCGCTTCTCCACCCTGGAGCTGGAGACCCGCCGCGACGAGCTGCTCGGCCGGATCGAGGGGCTGCGCGAGCTGCTGGGCAGCGACGAGCGGCTGCGCGACGTGGTCGCCGACGAGCTCGACGCCGTCGTCGCCGAGCACGGCACCCCCCGGCGGACGGTGCTCCTGGAGGGGGGGGAGGTGCCGGCCCCGCGCGGGCGGGCGCCGCTGGCGGCCCTGGAGGTGCCCGACGAGCCGTGCCGGGTGCTGTGGGGCGCGACGGGGCTGCTCGCCCGCACCGCCGACCTGAGCCCGCTCGCGCTCCCCCGGACGGCCCGCGACCGCAGCCGCCACGACACCATGCTCGCCGCGGTCACCACGAGCGCCCGCGCGCACGTCGGCGTGGTGACCAGCACCGGGCGCCTCGTGCGGCTGCCGGTGGTCGACCTGCCCGCCCTGCCCTCGACCGCGTCCCCGGTGACCCTGTCCGGCGGGGTGTCGGTGAGCGAGGCCGCCGGGCTGGCCGCGGGCGAGCGCGTCGTCGGCCTCGTCGACCTGGCCCCCTCCCGCCCTGGCGGCGGCACGGGTCTGGTCACCGCCCGCGGCGTCGTCAAGCGGGTCGTCGCCGAGGTCCCGCCGGGCCGCGAGGAGTGGGAGGTGCTCCGGCTGGCCGACGGCGACGAGGTGGTCGCCGCCTTCGACGTGGCCGACCCCGACGAGCTGGTCGTGGTGAGCGACGACGCCAGCCTGCTGCGCTTCCCCGCCTCCGCCGTCCGGCCGCAGGGCCGTCCCGCGGGCGGCATGGCCGGGATGCGGCTCGCCCCGGGTGCGCGGGTGCTGTTCGCCGGCGCGGTCCGCCCCGCCGGCGAGGGCGACGGGGACGCCGGGGCCGACGCCGCGGACGGGTCCGTCGAGGAGGTCGTCGTCGTCACGGCCGCCGGGAGCACGGGGCGGCTGCCCGGCAGCCCCGCGTCCTCGGTCAAGGTGACGCCGTTCGCGCTCTACCCGGCCAAGGGTCGCGGCACGGGCGGGGTGCGGGTGCACCGCTTCCTCAAGGACGAGGACGTCCTGCTGGCCGCCTGGGTGGGCGTGGGTCCGGCGCTGGCGGCCGGGGCGACGGGCGTGCCCGTGACGCTGCCGGGACCGGACGCGCGCCGTGACGGCTCGGGGGCGAGGCCCGCCGGCGCGGTCCAGGTGCTGGGCGGCGTCCCCCGGTGAGCGTCCCCGACGTGGGTCCGGCCCTCGAGCCGGCCTCCGAGCCGGCCCCGGACCCGGCCCCGGAGCCGGCGCTGCGGTGCAGCGTCGCCGCGCGCGACCTCGGCGAGCCGGTCGACGCGACCGCGCCGAGGGCCGTGTCGTGGCTGGC
>NZ_JBBEOI010000086.1 GCF_037860755.1 Aquipuribacter hungaricus
CTCGACCAGCGCGGAGGCCGGGCCGCCCGGGCGGTGGGGGCGGTCAGGGCGGTCACGGCGGTCACGGCGGTCACGGCGTCGTGGTCGACTGCCGCTCCGCGCCGTACGCCGCCGCGTGGCGCCCGGCGCGCGAGCACGCCGAGACGCTCGTGGCGGTGCGGGTGCTCAGCGACGGCCAGGTCGTCAGCCACCACGCCAAGCACACCCGGGGGGTGCTCGCCCGGCACCTGCTCGTGCGCGCGCCGCGGGTCCCGCGCTCGCCGCACGCGCTCGCCGAGGCCGCGGCCGAGCTCTTCGACGTCGAGCTCGTGCGGTCGGGGCCGGGGTACCGGCTCGACGTCCACGCCCCCGCCGTCGGGGGGTCGCCGACGGCCTGAGGGGGCGAGGCCCCGGCTGCCGGGACGTACGGCCCGCGTGGAGAGGGGACCGGACGGGGTGGGGGCCTCAGGTTCCCCCGGCCCCGTGCCGATGCACGGTGCGGCACGCGGCGGACGCCCGTGCCGTCGTCTGGGGGGTGGCGTGAGGTCCGCAGCTCGTCGACCCGACCCGCCCGCCGGCGACGCCGTGCCGGTGAGCCGGCGCGGCATGGGCCGGGCGCTCGGCGTGCTCTACCTCGCGGGCGCGGCCCTCGCCCTGCTGTGGACGGCACTGCCGCACGGCCCCGGTGCGGACGAGGCCGTGGTCGCGACCATGGCCGCGATAGCGGCCGTCATGGGCGCCGCGCTGGCCGCCGGGGTCGCCGACCGTGCCCCGCTCGGGGCCTTCCACGCCGTCATCGGTGCCATCCAGGTCGTCATCTCGGTCGGCTTCGCCGCCGGCGGCGCGCCCGACAACGACATCCGGCTCTTCTACCTGTGGGCGACGCCGTTCGCCGCGTTCTACTTCGCGCCCAGGGACGCCCTCCGCCACGGGGTGTGGAGCGCCGCGTGCTTCGCGACCGTGCTGTCCCTGTCCGCGGAGCCCACCCCGGTGCTGCTGCGGCTGTTCCTGCTCACCATGGGCAGCCTCGCTGCCGTCGGCCTGCTCGTCGGCCACGTCGCCTCCTGGGTCCGCCGCAGCCGGCGCGAGCTGCAGCACGCCGCCTGGCACGACTCGCTGTCCGGGCTGCCCAACCGCGAGCTGTTCGACGTGCGCACCTGCGAGGCGCTCGCCGCCCGCGACAGGACCGGCGGCGCCGTCCACGTGCTGCTCGTCGACCTCGACCACTTCAAGCTCGTCAACGACACCTACGGCCACCACTCCGGGGACGAGCTCATCACCGCCGTCGCGGGGCGGCTCCGGCTGGCGCTGGGGGCCGGCGCCACGGTCGCGCGCATGGGCGGGGACGAGTTCGCGGTCGTCGTCGCCGACCCTACGGGCGACCTCGACCTCGACGTCGTGCTCGCGCGCCTCCCCGCGGCCTGGGCCGAGCCGGTCGTGCTGTCCGGCGCCCTGGTCCCGGTCTCCGCCAGCGTGGGCGTGGCCTCGGCCACCGGGCCGGGCAGCACCGCCGAGCAGCTGCTGCGCGACGCCGACGTGGCGCTCTACCGCGCCAAGGACACCCAGCGAGGCTCGGTGCGCCGGTTCGACGCGGTCCTGCGCGTGGAGGTCGAGCGCCGGACGCGGCTGGACCACGAGCTGCACGGCGCCGTCGCGCGCGGGGAGATGTCGCTGGTCTACCAACCCGTCGTCGACCTGGCAGGCGACCGCACGGTGGGGGCGGAGGCGCTGCTGCGCTGGCACAGCCCGACGCTCGGGCCCGTCCCGCCGTCGGAGTTCGTCCCGGTCGCGGAGGACAACGGCCTCGTGGTCCCCATCGGGCGCTACGTGCTCGAGCAGGCCGCCGCGGACATCGCCCGGTGGCGGGCCGACGGCACCGTCGACGAGTCCTTCACCGTGGCGGTCAACGTGTCCGTCCGGCAGCTGTGCAGCACCTTCCCCGAGGACCTGGACCGGCTGCTGGAGGAGCACGGCCTGCCGCACGGCGCCCTCACCGTGGAGATCACCGAGTCGGTGCTCCTGGACGGGTCCGTGTTCTCCGGCTCGGTCCTGTCGCGGCTGCGCCGGGCGGGGACGCGGGTGTCGCTGGACGACTTCGGCACCGGCTACAGCTCGCTGTCCTACCTCCAGCGCCTGCCGATGGACATCCTCAAGATCGACCGCTCGTTCGTCGGCGAGCTCGACGGCCCGACCCCCCGCACGGGCCTGGTCTCCGCGGTGCTCGACCTGGCCCGGAGCCTGGGCATGGACGTGGTCGCCGAGGGCGTGGAGACGCCCGAGCAGGCCGACCGGCTCCGTCTGCTCGGCGTCGACCGCGCGCAGGGGTGGCTGTTCGCCAGGCCCCTGCGCCCGGGCGAGCTGGTGGCGCACCTGGGGACGCACGCGCCCCTGGTCTGACCCCGGACCGCCCGGACCCCGGCGGCCCGGTCCAGGTCGGGGCGGTCCGGGGCCCCGAGCGCGTCCTCAGGCGGGGAGCACCTGCACGCAGGACGGGCGCGGGCCGTGGAAGACCCCGTCGTACGGGAACGTCGACGCCGGGGCCGCGTACGAGGCGCCCGGGAAGTCGCCCGGGTGCTGCACGGCGACGAGCACGTAGCCGTCCTCGCTCTTGACCTGCGGGCCGCACGTCTCGGCGCCCGTGGGGACGGCGAGGAACTGCTGGACCCGGCCGCGCTCGGGGCCCGAGACCGGGACGAGGAACAGCCCGTCGTTGTAGCCGATGCTGCCGGGCTGCCCGTCGGTCGACACCCACAGGTTGCCGGCCGCGTCGAAGGCGACGTTGTCCGGGCACGAGATGGGGGAGACCTCGCCCTGCCAGCCGCCGAAGTACGTGGGGACGGACGGGTCGTCGGGGTCGCCGCACACGAGCACGAGGTTCCAGGTGAACGTCGTCCCGGTGGCGTCGCCGCCGTCCTCGATGATCTCGACGACGTGGCCGTCCTTGTTGGCCGGGCGCGGGTTGGCCTCGTCCAGGCGGGCGGCGGTGCGGGCGGTGTTGTTGGTGCAGGCGACGTAGACGTAGCCGGTCACGGGGCTCGGCTCGACGTCCTCGGGCCGGTCCATGGCGGTGGGCTGCACGACGTCGGCGGCGTTGCGCGTGAAGACGAGCACCTCCTCGACGCTGTAGCCGGGGACGAACGACCGACCGCCGACGACGAGCGGGAGCCACTCGCCGGTGCCGTCGTAGACGCCGTCCTCGGTCCCGTCACCGTCGAACTTCGCCACGTACAGGTCGCCGGCGGACAGCAGGGTCGTGTTGTGGCGGCGGGCGGCCTGCGAGGGGCCGGGGCGGAAGGTGTCGCGGGAGACGAACTTGTAGAGGTAGTCGAACCGGTTGTCGTCGCCCATGTACGCCACGGCGTGGCCGCTGGCGTCGATGCGGACCGAGGCGCCCTCGTGCTTGAAGCGGCCCATGGCCGTGTGCTTGACCGGCGGGGCGGTCGGGTCCTCCGGGTCCACCTCGACGACCCAGAAGAAGCGGTTGGGCTCGTTGCGGGTGCCCTCGTTGGCCAGGTCGAAGCGGCTCTGCACGGCGCCCCAGCCGCGGCCGGCGCTGGTCAGGCCGTAGCGGGCCTCGCGGGCGGTGGGCACGGCGGGCTTGCTGAAGTACTGGTCGACGTTCTCCTCGCCGGACAGCACGGTGCCCCACGGGGTCGTGGAGCCGGCGCAGTTGTTGAGCGTGCCGTAGGCGCGGGTGCCCGTCGGGTCCTCGCTCGTGCGCAGCAGCGGCGAGCCCGCCGCGGGGCCGTCGATGACGAACTCGGTGTCCAGGGTGATGCGGCGGTTGTAGCGGGAGCGGACCGGCTTCCACGCGTCGCGGGGGCCGCGGCGGCGGACCTCGACGACGGACATGCCGTGGGCGTACATGGCGGTCTCGGTGTTCCGGAGCTTCCCGGCGGCGTCGGCGGTGGCGTAGTCCGGGAACATGAGCTCGTCGTTGGTGTACTCGTGGTTGGCCACGAGCAGCCCCCGGCGGTCGCTGCCGGCCAGCGGCAGGATGTCCAGGTAGTCGTTGTTGTAGCCGAACTGGCGCTTCTGCTTCTCGGGCGTCTGTGCCTCGGCGTCGAAGGCAGGCGCACCGGTCTCCACGGGGTCGCCCCAGGAGATGATCGTCTCCCAGCGCCAGCCGTCCGGGACGGTGAAGCGGTCGACCTCGGCCGGGACCGGGTCGATCGCCGTGAAGCCGAACGTGCCGGGCGCGGCGGCCCCCCCGCGGCCCGGGGCGGCGGCGACCGGTCCGGCGACGGACAGCGCGGCCAGCGCGGCACCCGCGGCCGACGAGCCGAGGACGGTCCGGCGCGAGGCGGACACGTGGGCGGAGCGGCGGACGACGTCGACGAAGCGCTCGGCGCCCGAGACGTTCTCGTCGGGACGGGTGCAGGCGTCGGCGCACTTCCAGTGGCAGACGGAGGCGCTGCGGGTGCCGTGGGTGCGGCCGAGCATGGGGAGCAGGGTGCGGCGTTCGGGGGTGAGCGTCACGGGGGGTCCTTCGGGCGGTGGGCGGACGCGGACGCCGCGAACCTAGGCACCGCCGCAGACCGGGAGGTGGCCCGCAGGTGAACGCCCGCCTAACGTCTCGCCCGCGCTCAGGAGGGCGGGACGGTCTGCCGCGACAGCTCCCGGGACGCGGCCCGCGACCGGCCGGCGCTGCGCAGCCCGTCGACGGTGAAGACCGCCAGCGCCACCCAGACCAGCGCGAAGCCTGCCAGGCGCAGCGGCGGCATGGGCTCGCCGAAGACGAGCACGCCGAGCAGGAGCTGCATGACCGGGGTGATGTACTGCAGCAGCCCGATGGTCGACAGCGGCACCCGGCGGGCGGCGCCCGCGAAGAGCAGCAGCGGCAGGGCCGTGAGCACCCCGGACAGCATGAGCAGCACCGTGAGGGCGGGCCCCTCGGAGGTGAAGGTGCTCTCGCCGCGCACCCCGAACCAGACCAGCCCGGCCACCGCCAGCGGCGCGAGCACCGCGGTCTCCAGGGCCAGGCCGGGCAGTGCACCGACACCGCGCCCGACGCGGTTCTTGAGCAGCCCGTAGCAGCCGAAGCTCGCGGCCAGCGCGATGGCGATCCACGGCGGCCGGCCGTAGTCGTAGGTGAGGACGCCCACCGCGACCGCGGCGACGCCGACGGCGGCCCACTGCACCCGCCGCAGCCGCTCCCCGAGCAGCGCGACGCCCAGCAGCACCGACACCAGCGGGTTGATGAAGTAGCCGAGCGAGGTCTCGACGACCTGCCCGGAGTTCACGGCGTAGACGAAGACGCCCCAGTTGACGCTGAGGACGGCCGCGGCGGCGGCGAGCAGCAGGAGCTGCCGGCCGGTGACGGCCCGCACCGCGCCCCAGGCGCGGACCACGGTCAGCAGCAGGGCGCACGCCAGCAGCGACCAGACGATCCGGTGCAGGACGATCTCGACCGCCCCGGCCGCCTCGAGGAGGCGGAAGTACAGCGGGAACAGCCCCCACATGAGGTACGCGCCGAGGCCGAGCAGCACGCCCGTGCGGTCGTCCCCGGCGGGCGCGCCCGCCGAGGCCCGGGCGGCGGACGCCGACGTCACGGGACGACGCGCGTGGAGATCGTCTCCGGCACGGCGGCCAGCGCGTCGAGCACGCCGTCGGGCAGGTCGACGGCCACGTCGGTGAGCGCGTAGCCCAGCGTGCCGCGGGTGCTCAGCAGCTGGCCCTCGATGTTGACCCCGTGCTCGGCCAGCAGCTGGTTGACCCGCGCCATCGCGCCGGGGACGTTGTGGTGCAGGTGCGCGACCCGGCGGGTGCCGGGGCGGGGGTCCATGGCGACCTGCGGCAGGTTGACCGACAGCGTGGTGGTGCCGGCCAGGGTGTAGTCGCGCAGCTTGCTGGCGGTGAACCGGCCGATGTCCTGCTGGGCCTCCGCGGTCGACCCGGCCACGTGCGGGGTGAGGATGACGTTCCTCAGCCCGCGCAGCTCCGAGGCGAACGGGTCGCCCTTGGCCTTGGGCTCGTCGGGGAACACGTCGACCGCCGCCCCGGCGATGTGGCCGGACTCGACGTTGCGCCGGAGCGCGGCGTAGTCCACGACGAAGCCGCGCGACAGGTTGAGGAACATGCTGCGGGGGCGCATGGCGGCGAACTGCGCGGCGCCGAACATGCCGGCGTTGCCGTCGCGGCCGTCCACGTGCAGCGTGACGGTGTCCGCCTCGGCGAGCAGCTCGTCCAGGCTCGAGCAGGCGCGCGCGTTGCCCAGGGCGAGCTTCTCGGTGGAGTCGTAGAACACCACGCGCATGCCGAGCGCCTCGGCGACGACCGACAGCTGGCTGCCGATGTTGCCGTAGCCGACGATGCCGAGCGTCCGCCCCCGCACCTCGTGGGAGCCGTCGGCCGACTTGTCCCAGACGCCGGCGTGCATGGCGTCGTCGCGCTCGGTCAGCCGGCGCGCCAGGGCGATGATCTCGGCCACGGCGAGCTCGACGACGCTGCGGGTGTTGGAGAACGGGGCGTTGAAGACAGCGACCCCGCGCGAGCCCGCCGCGGCGAGGTCGACCTGGTTGGTCCCGATGCAGAAGGCGCCGACCGCGCGCAGGCCCGGGGCCCGGTCCAGGACCGCCTCGGTGACGTGGGTGGTGGACCGGATCCCGAGGACGCTCACCCCCTGCACGGCCTCGACGAGCTCGGCCTCGTCCATCGCGCCGCGGTGGGTGCGGACCTCGAAGCCGGCGGCGCTCAGCAGCTCGACCGCGTGCGGGTGGATGTTCTCCAGGAGCAGCGCCGTCGGTGCGGCGGTGGGGGCGGGCACGGGGCCATTGTGCGGGGTGGGAGGTGGTCGTCGGCACGACCGCCCACCGTCTGGTGGCCCGGTGCCCGCCCCCGGCGGGCGGCGCTCAGAAGCGGAAGCGCCCCACCAGCACCTGCAGGTCGCCGGCCATGGCGGACAGCTCCACGGCCGCCGCCGACGTCTGCGAGGCGCCGTCGGTCGTCTCGGCGGCGGCCTGGGCCACCGACGCCACCCCGCTGGCGATCTCGCTCGCGCCCTGCGCAGCCTCGCTCACGCTGCGGGTCATCTCGTTGGTGGTGGCGGTCTGCTCCTCGACCGCCGCGGCGATCGTCGACTGGCTGGCGTTGATGCGGTCGATGACGTCGGAGATGGAGCGGATGGCGTCGCCGGCGTGGGAGCTGTCCCGCTGGATCGCGTCGATGCGGCGGGCGATGTCCTCGGTCGCCTTCCCGGTCTGGGTGGCGAGCTCCTTGACCTCGGTGGCGACGACCGCGAAGCCCTTGCCGGCCTCGCCCGCCCGGGCCGACTCGATGGTCGCGTTGAGGGCGAGCAGGTTGGTCTGCTCCGCGATCGACGTGATGACCTTGAGGACGGCGGCGATCTCGGCGGTCGAGCGGCCGAGCTGCTCGACGGTGTCGGTGGCGCCGGCCGCGCTCTGCACCGCGTCGGCGGCGGTCCCGCTGGCGTCGGAGGCGCTGGCGGCGATCTCGCGGATGGCCGCGCTCATCTGCTCGGTGCCGGCGGCGACGGTCTGCACGTTGGCCGAGACCTGCTCGGCGGCGCTGCTCGCGCTGCCGGCCTGGGCCGCGGACTCCTCCGCGGAGCCGCTGAGCTGCGCGGACACCGCGGACAGCTGCTCCGAGGCCGACGCGAGGGACTGCGAGCTGCCGGAGATCCGCGTCATGGTCTCGGTGAGCATGTCCAGCGCGCGGTTGAGGGCGCGCGCCATGAGGCCGACCTCGTCGGTCGCCTCCGCGGGCAGCCGCTGGTCCAGCCGGCCCTCGGCGAGGCCCTCGAGCACCGCGACGGTCCGGCGCAGCGGGTCCGCGACGGCACGGCCGATGACCAGCGCCAGGGTGGTGGACACGACGACGGCGAGCAGCACGGCCGCGCCGAGCAGGACGACGGCCGAGCGGTAGGCCGCGGCGCCCTCCTCGACGGAGGCCGCGGCGGCGGCGTGCTCGATGGCCATGAGCTCGTCGACGGTGTCCGCGACCGTCTTCGCCAGCGGCGTGAGCTTCTCCTCGCGCACCTTGACGAACTCGGTGGTCCGGTCGGCCTTGGCGAGCGGCACGAGCTCGGCGTCGCGGATCTCCCGGTACTCCTCCAGCGCCGTCGTCAGCCTGAGGACGGCGTCCTCGCGACCCGTCATGTCGGTGCGCTGATAGGCGGCGAAGGCCTCGTCCATCTCGTCGTCGAGCACGGCGATCCGGTCCGTCACGGCGACCTCGTCGCCCTCGCTGGCGACGGCAAGGTCGACCAGCCGGAAGCGGAGCGACTCGAACCGGCTCTCGACCGTGCCGAGGGTGCTCACGGCCTCCAGCGTCTCGGTGTCCATCAGGGCGAGGCGGTCGGACGCCCGCTGCAGCTGGACGAGGCTGACGCCGCCGACGGCGACGAGCAGCACGGTGACCGCACCGAAGGCGGCCAGCAGCTTGCGGGCGATGGGCAGGTCACGGGCGCGGGCGAGCAGGCCGCGGCGGGCGGCGGCGGTGCCGGGGGTGCGGGTCACGGGGGGTCCTCCCACCGGCTGTCGCCGGAGACGGGGCATCAGGGTCGGCACAGGCATCGGCACGCGGGGGGCAGACCTTTCGCGCCGGTCCGCACCGGGCCGCGACGGGCGGGCGGCGGGGGTCGCGCCGCGGGCCCGCCGCACGCCACCATCGGCGCGTGGGCAGGGTGGGCAGCTGGTACCGGGAGAGCCTCGTCGGCCACCCGGTCGGCAGGGACTTCCGCCGGCTGTGGGCCGGGGACACCGTCAGCCAGGTCGGCACGCAGGTGGGCGGCATCGCCCTGCCGCTGCTCGCGGTGCAGGTGCTCGGGGCGGACGAGCTCGAGATGGGCCTGCTCGCCACCTTCGAGAACATCGCGTTCCTGCTCGTCGGCCTGCCCGCCGGGGCGTGGGTCGACCGGCTGCTCAAGCGGCGGGTCCTCGTGGTCGGCGACCTGGTCCGGGCCCTGGCGCTGCTGTCGCTGCCGGTGGCCTACCTGCTCGACGTCCTCACCTTCCCGCTGCTGCTCGTCGTGGCCACCGTCACCGGGGTGGCCACCGTCTTCTTCGACGTCGCCTACCAGTCCTACCTGCCCTCGATCGTCCCGTCCTCGCGGATCAGCGAGGGCAACGCCCGGCTGCAGGTGTCGCACTCGGTCGCCCACGTCGTGGGCCCGGCGCTGGGCGGCCTGCTGGTGCGCGCCGTGGGTGCCCCGCTCGTCCTGCTCGTCGACGCGCTCTCGTTCCTGGGCTCGGCCCTGTTCCTCGGCCGGATCCGCCACCGGGAGGAGCCGCCGTCGCGGGCCGGGCGCCGCCCGCTGCGTACCGAGATCGGCGAGGGGCTGCGCTTCGTCGTCGGCCAGCCCCTGCTGCGCCGGATCGTCGCGACGACGGCGACGTCGAACGCCGCGAGCAACCTCGGCGGCGGGCTGCTCGTGCTCTACGTGGTGCGGGACCTCGGGCTGAGCGAGGCGCAGCTGGGCCTGGTGCTCAGCGTCGGCGCCCTGGGCGGCCTGGCGGGGGCGTTCGCCTCGGGCGCCGTCATGCGGGTCGTGGGGGAGGGTCGGACCATCGCGCTGGCGATCCTGCCGTCCTCGGCCGCGGCAGCCCTGGTGCCGCTCGCCGCCGGCCGGTCGCAGGGCACCGCGCTCGTCATGCTCGCGGTGTCCATGGCGGTCTACGGGTTCGGCGTCGTCGTCTACAACGTCGCGCAGGTGTCGTTCCGGCAGCGGCTCTGCCCCCTGCCGCTGCTGGGGCGGATGAACGCCTCGGTCCGCTTCGTCGTGTGGGGCGTCAACCCGGTGGCCGCGTTCGTGGGCGGGGTCGTGGCCGCGCAGGCCGGCATCGTCACCGTGCTCTGGGCCGGGGTGGTGCTCGAGGCGGCGGCCGTCCTGCCGGTGCTGCTGAGCCCGCTGGTGCGGATGCGGGACCTGCCGCGCCACCTCGACCAGCACGCCGACCGGAGTGCGGACGAGGGGGGCGACGAGACCGTCGACGCGCCCGCCGACGGGCGTCGTGACAGCACGGAGCCCGCCGGACCCTGAGGTCCGACGGGCTCCCGGGCCGTCACCGGCCGACGGTCAGCTGACGGTCCAGGTGTCGGGGCCCGCGAGCAGGGCGGTGAGGTCGGCGTCCTGGGCGGGGCCGCCGGCGGCGGAGACCGCGGCGTCCACCTGGGAGCGGACCAGGTCGTCGTAGGCGGGCCGCTGCACGGAGCGGAAGACACCGACGGGGACCGTGGTCATGGACGGGTCGTCGAGGCGGGACAGCGCGAACTGGGCCGACGGGTCGTCCGCACCGGGGTCGTGGACGACCGGGGTGCGCCCGGTCGCGGCCGCGACGTCCCGGGCGACGACCTCCAGGCCGCCGCCGTCGGGGCGCGCGACGACGACGCTCGCGTCCCCGTCCGGGCCGCCGAAGGTGACCTCCTGGCCCGCGGCGAGCCGGACCAGGCGGGCCTGGGACTCGTCGCGGTCCTTCAGCACGTCGAACGCGCCGTCGTTGAAGATCGGGCAGTTCTGGTAGATCTCCACCAGCGCGCTGCCGCGGTGCTCGGCGGCCTGGCGCAGCACCTCGGTGAGGTGCGCCCGGTCGGAGTCCAGGGTCCGTGCGACGAAGGTCGCCTCGGCGCCCAGGGCCAGCGACACCGGGTTGAACGGGCCGTCGACGCTGCCCGCCGGGGTCGACTTGGTGACCTTGCCGGTCTCGGACGTCGGGGAGTACTGGCCCTTGGTGAGCCCGTAGATCCGGTTGTTGAACAGCAGGATCGTCACGTTGAGGTTGCGGCGCAGGGTGTGCAGCAGGTGACCGGCGCCGATGGACAGCGCGTCGCCGTCGCCGGTGACGACCCAGACGTTGAGGTCGGGGCGCGACACGGCCAGGCCGGTGGCGATCGTCGGCGCCCGGCCGTGGATGGAGTGCACGCCGTAGGTGTCCAGGTAGTACGGGAACCGGCTGGAGCACCCGATGCCGGAGACGAAGACGATGTTCTCGCGCTTGAGCCCCAGGTCGGGCAGGAAGCCCTGGACCGCGGCGAGCACGGCGTAGTCGCCGCAGCCGGGGCACCAGCGCACCTCGTTCTCCGCGACGAACTGCTTGCGGGTGAGGGCCTCGCCCTCGGACAGCGTGGGGACGCCGCGCAGCCCCTGGCCGGGTCCGACGGTGGGGAGCCCGAGCTCGATGCTCATGCGTGTGCCTCCTGGCTGCTCCCGCGCCCGGCGCCGGCGAAGCGGCGCGCGGTGCTGCGGGGGGGCTCGTGGGTGATCGCGTCGTCGACGGCCTGGACCAGCTCGCCGGAGCTGAACGGCTGCCCGCGCACGCTGGTGTGGCTGATGACGTCGACCAGGTAGCGGGCGCGCAGCAGCAGCGACAGCTGGCCGAGGTTCATCTCGGGGACGAGGACGCGGGGGTAGGCCCGCAGCACGTCGCCGGTGTTGGCCGGGAACGGGTGCAGGTGGCGCAGGTGGGCCTGGGCGACCCGGGCCCCGCCGGCGCGCGCCTGGCGGACGGCGGCGCTGACCGGGCCGAAGGTCGAGCCCCAGCCGAGGACGAGCAGGTCGGCGCCGTCGGGGTCCGCCGACCACGGGTCGTCCACGTCGAGGTCGGGCACGTCGACGCCGTCGACCTTGGCTGCGCGCAGCCGGGTCATCCGGTCGTGGTTGTCCGGGTCGTAGGAGATCTCGCCGGTGCCGTCGGCCTTCTCCAGGCCGCCGACGCGGTGCTCCAGGCCCGCCGTGCCGGGCACGGCCCAGGGGCGGGCGAGCGTGCCGGGGTTGCGGGAGTAGGGCCGGAACTTCTCCTCGGCCGGCACGTCGTCCGCGCTCGCGAACCGGGTGCGGACCCGGGGGAGCGAGGCGACGTCCGGGACCTCCCACGGCTCCGAGCCGTTGGCCAGGTAGCCGTCGGACAGCAGGATCACCGGGGTCATGTACGTCACGGCGATCCGGACGGCCTCGCGGGCGGCGTCGAAGCAGTCACCCGGGGTGGCCGCGGACACGATCGGCAGCGGGGCCTCGCCGTGGCGGCCGAACATGGCCTGCAGCAGGTCGGCCTGCTCGGTCTTGGTGGGCAGCCCCGTCGAGGGGCCGCCGCGCTGGACGTCGACGAGGACCAGCGGCAGCTCGAGCATGACGGCGAGGCCGAGCATCTCCGCCTTGAGCGACAGCCCGGGGCCGGACGTCGTGGTGACGCCGAGCGCGCCGCCGTAGGCCGCGCCCAGCGCCGCGCCGATGCCGGCGATCTCGTCCTCGGCCTGCAGCGTCGTCACGCCGTAGCGCTTGAGGCCGGACAGGGTGTGGAGGATGTCGCTGGCCGGGGTGATCGGGTACGACCCGAGCACGAGGGGCAGGCCGGCGGTGTGGGCGGCGGTGGCCAGGCCGAGCGCCAGCGCGGTGTTGCCGGTGATGTTGCGGAACGTCCCGGGGCGGCTGGGCGCGGGGGCGACCTCGTAGCGGACCGCGAAGGTCTCCGTCGTCTCGCCGAACGCCCAGCCGGCCTCGAGGGCGCGGACGTTGGCGGCGAGTATCTGCGGCCGCTTGGCGAACTTGGTCTCGAGGAAGCGCCGGGTGCCGTCGGTCGGGCGGGAGTACAGCCAGGACAGCAGGCCCAGGGCGAACATGTTCGTCGAGCGCTCGGCGTCCTTGCGGCCCAGGCCGAGCTCCGTCAGCGCGGTCACCGTCATGGAGGTGAGCGGCACGGCGTGCACCCGGTAGGACTCCAGGCTGCCGTCCTCGAGCGGGCTGGAGGCGTACCCCACCTTGGTGAGGTTGCGCTTGGTGAAGCTGTCGGAGTCGGCGATGACCGTCCCGCCGTGGGGGAGGTCGGGCAGGTTCGCCTTGAGCGCGGCCGGGTTCATCGCGACCAGCACGTCGGGAGCGTCGCCGGGGGTGAGGACCTCGTGGTCGGCGAACTGCAGCTGGAAGCTGGAGACGCCCGGCAGCGTGCCCTGGGGGGCGCGGATCTCGGCCGGGAAGTTGGGCAGCGTCGCCAGGTCGTTGCCCAGCGCGGCCGTCTCGGCGGTGAAGCGGTCACCCGTGAGCTGCATGCCGTCGCCGGAGTCGCCCGCGAAGCGGATGACGACGTGGTCGAGCGGTGTCGTGGCTGCCATCAGGGTGGTCAACAACCTTCCGTCGGGGGGTGTTCCGATCGTAGGTCGGTGCCCGCCGACGGGCCGACCGGAGACGGCAACCCCTGTCCCTTGACGACTGGGTCAGCAAGGCTGAGTGGTTGCGTCGTGGATGCACTGTGGCCGGTCTCACCGGGGCCCGGGAGACTGTCCGGGGAGCGTCGTCCCGGGGACGGCGGACGAGGGGAGCCAGCACAGGTGCAGCGGCACGACCACCACGAGGGCCGCGCGACGGTCCTGCAGCGGGGCGCCGACCACGGCCACCCGAGAGCCCGCCGCCCCACCGGCCCCGCCGCCGCCGCGGTCCTCGCCGTCCTGCTGCTGGCCGGGTGCAGCGACCGGGTCCCGGTCGAGGCCTTCGCCTCCGTCGAGGCCCGCGCGACTACCGACGTGTCGTCGGTGCCGGCGCCGCCGGACGCGCAGGAGGTCACCGTCGAGCGCGTCGTCGACGGCGACACCCTGGTCGTGTCCGGCGAGCAGGGCAGCGTCCTGCCCTCGGCCGGGGAGCACCGGGTGCGGCTGCTGCTCGTCGACACCCCCGAGGTCGACGGCCCGCAGGCCGACGAGGAGTGCCTGGGACCGGAGGCCTCGGAGCTGACGGCCGAGCTGCTGCCGGAGGGCTCCACCGTGCTCCTGGCCGCGGACGTCGAGACCGTCGACCAGTACGGGCGGCTCCTGGCCTACGCCTGGCGGCCCGACGGGGTGTTCGTCAACGAGGCGGTCGTGGCCAACGGGCTGGCCTACACCGTGGTGTACCCGCCGAACGACGAGCTCGTCGACGTCGTGGGGGCTGCCGAGCAGCGGGCGCGGGACGCCCGGCTCGGCGTGTGGGGCAGCTGCTGACCCAGCCGGCACGGCACTCGAGCCGGCCCCCTGGGTCAGCGGCCGAGCGCGCGGTCGGTGAGCAGGGCCCAGGTCCACGACCACCCCGGGTAGGGGTGGGAGGCGTGGACCCCGCCGAGGCCCTCCCGGCCGCCGACCCACTCCTGCACCGTGAGCCCGAGCCGGCCGACCAGGGCCGCCTCGGAGACCAGCTCGCCGGCCTGCGGTCCCACGACCAGGGCCCCGACGACCCGCCCGCCCCCCGGGCCGCCGTCCAGCCACAGGGTCGCCGAGCCGCCCCGCGCCCGGTCCGGCCGTCCCGGCAGGGCGGCGGCGGGGGAGAGG
>NZ_JBBEOI010000087.1 GCF_037860755.1 Aquipuribacter hungaricus
GCCGGCCCGTGCGGGCCCGGGCACGCGGGGCGGCAGCGGCCGGGAGCTGGGCGGCCGGCTCGTCCGGAACCGGCAGCACCGGCTCCCAGGGGTGGATCGTCCTCACGGACGGACGCTAGGACCGCCGGTCAGGCCAGCGGGCGGGTTCCGCGCCGACCGGTACGAACGGACGAGCCCACGCGGACGAGCCGGCTCAGGCGACGTCGCCGCCCAGGCGCACGAGCGGCTCGCGCAGGTCGACGACGACACCGGTCCCGGTCCGGCCCGCGTCGGCGACCGAGAGCCCGAGCCGTGCCAACCCCTGCTCGAGCGCCACCGCCGGCGACCAGCCGGGCGGGAGGTCGGCCGGTGCGGCGGTCCGCCCGGCCGGCGACGGCGCGGGGGAGCCCGCGGTCGCCTCGGACGGGGTGCGGGCGACCCGGAGGCGACGGTCGCGCACCCGGTAGGACGTGCCGGTCGCCTCGGCGACGGCCTGCGCCAGCTCGACCGTGCGGTGCCCGACGGCGGGGGCCACGCGGAACCGGCCCGAGACGGGACCCCGGACCACGGCGAGCAGGCCGGCGACGGCGTCGTCGACGAAGCACACGGCGTGCTCCGCCCCGTCGTGGCCGTCGACCACGACGACCCCGTCGGTCCGGGCCTGGTCGAGCATCCGGGACAGCACGCCGGTGCGGCCGGCGGGCATCCCCGGGCCGTAGCACTCGGCCACCTGCACGACGACGGTCTCGACGTCGTGGGCGGTGCGGAACCCGTCGGCCAGGGCCTCGTCGGCGGCGAGCCGGGAGGCGTTGCCGGGCAGGGAGGCGATGACCAGGCGGGCCCCGTCCACGCGGGCGGCGTGCAGGGCGGCCAGCGTCTCCAGCGCGGGCTCGCTCTGGCCGCGCAGGCTGACCTCGCGCGGGCCGGCCGCCAGGTGCACGACGACGTCCGCGCCGCAGCCCGTGGCGCCGTGACCGAGGCCGGTCTCGTCGTCGGGGTCCAGGCGGACGACGCGATCGCCGGCCTCGACGAGCGCGCGGGCCAGGGCGTCGGCGACCCAGCAGCGGCTGCCGACGAGCGCGACGACCAGCGGGCCGGGGCGGCGGACGCTGTCCAGGGAGGTGACGCCGGCGTACCCGGCCGGTGCCGTGCGGCCGTGCCGTGCCGTGCGGGCAGGCCCGCGGTGCCGTGCGCTCATGTCCTGTCCTCGTCCCGACCGTCCTCGGTCGCCTCTCGCGTGCCGTGCACCCCGTCGTGCCCGCCCACCCGTCGTGCTGCCGTGCTGTCGTGCCTCGTGGTCGATGTGTCGTGCGTCGGGAGCGGGGGTACCCACTTGCTGCTCGACCACACGCGGTCCCGGCCACCGGGCCCGCCCACACCGAGGAGGCACCGTGTCGGACGCAGACAAGGCCGAGAACACCGTCGACAAGCTGGCCGGCAAGGCCAAGGAGGGCCTGGGTCGCGCGACGGACGACGAGCGCCTCGAGGCCGAGGGCCGTGGCCAGCAGTCCTCCGCCGACCTCAAGCAGGCCGGCGAGAAGATCAAGGACGTCTTCAAGAACTGACGCCCCCCCCGCCGACGGCCCGCCCCCTACCGGGGAGCGGGCCGTCGGTGCGTCCGGGGCCGGACCGGGCCGAACAGGGGCAGGGTGCGGGGTCAGAAGTTGCCGCGGCGCTCCTGCTCGCGCTCGATCGCCTCGAACAGCGCCTGGAAGTTGCCCTTGCCGAAGCCGAGGGAGCCGTGGCGCTCGATGATCTCGAAGAACAGCGTCGGCCGGTCGCCCAGCGGCTTGGTGAAGATCTGCAGCAGGTACCCGTCCTCGTCGCGGTCGACGAGGATCCCGCGGCGCTGCAGCTCCTCGACCGGCACCCGGACCTCGCCGATGCGGGCGCGCAGCGACGGGTCCGTGTAGTACGAGTCCGGGGTGTCGAGGAACTGCACGCCCGCGGCCCGCAGCCGGTCGACGGCGGCGAGGATGTCGTCGGTGGCCAGCGCCAGGTGCTGCGCGCCGGGGCCGCGGTAGAACTCGAGGTACTCGTCGATCTGGCTGCGCTTCTTGCCGACGGCCGGCTCGTTGAGGGGGAACTTCACGCGGTGGTCGCCCGAGGCGACGACCTTGCTCATCAGCGCCGAGTACTCCGTGGCGATGTCGTCGCCGACGAACTCGGCCATGTTCGTGAAGCCCATGACGCGGTTGTAGAAGTCGACCCAGGTGTCCATCCGGCCGAGCTCGACGTTGCCGACCACGTGGTCGAGCGCCCGGAACACCTGGGCGCCCTGGGCGGGCGAGGTGCGCGCCACGAAGCCCGGCAGGTACGGCCCGGAGTACCGGGACCGGTCGACGAGGGTGTGCACCGTGTCGCCGTAGGTGGCGATCGCCGCGGTGCGCACGGTGCCGTGCTCGTCGCTGGTCTCGTGCGGCTCGACGACGACGGTGGCGCCCTGGGCGCGCGCGTGCGCGACGCAGCGGTCGACGTCCGGGACCTCGAGCGCGATGTCCATGACGCCGTCGCCGTGGGCGCGGTGGTGGTCGGCGACCGTGCTGTCCGGGTCGACCGCGCCCCTGAGGACGAAGCGGACGGCGCCGGTGGTGAGGACGAAGGCGTGGTGGTCGCGGTTGCCCGTCTCCGGACCGGAGTAGGCGACCAGCTCCATGCCGAACACGTGCTGGTAGAACATCGCCGCCTGGGTGGCGTTGCCGCACGCCCACACCACGGCGTCCCAGCCGCTGACGGGGAACGGGTCGTGGGCGGCGTCGTGCTCGACGAGGCCGACGAGCTGCTGCAGGGTCGCCGCGTCCAGCATGGCCAGGCGCTCGGCGTCGGTGAGGGTCTGCTCCAGGGTCACGGGGGGCTCCTTCGCTCCGGGGGTGACGTCGGACGGGTCGCGTCCGGCCAGCAGCACACCACCTGCCCGACCTGCTGCACGAGCGGCGCCCCCTGCCGTGGTCCGGGCGTACAGTCCGCCGAGCAGCAGGGCCGTCCTGCTGTGCTGCGAGCACACCTGGAGGCCCCGGTGGAGATGGACGCCCTCGACGTCGCCCTCCTGGAGGCGCTCGTCGACCAGCCGCGAGCCGGGGCGCTGGAGCTGTCGCGCACCCTCGGAGTCGCGCGGGCCACCGTCCAGGCGCGGGTCCAGCGGCTCGAGGAGGCCGGGGTCGTCACCGGGTACGGCCCGGACGTCGACGTCACCGCGGCCGGGTTCGGCGTGCGGGCCTTCGTCCAGCTCGAGATCGCCCAGGGCGGGCTGGAGCAGGCGACGGCCGACCTCGCCGCCGTCCCCGGCATCGTCGAGGCCTACGCGGTCACCGGCGTGGGCGACGTCATGTGCACCGTGGCGGCGGCATCGCACGAGGGGCTGCAGGAGACGCTGCTCGCCATCAGCCGCTCGTCGGTGGTGGCCCGGTCGACGAGCGTCGTCGTGCTGTCCACCGTCGTCGCGCCGCGGGTGCTGCCGCTGCTGCGCTCGGTGCCGCGGGCGTGGCCGCCCCGGGCCAACCCGCCGCGCTGAGCAGCGGGCCGTACCGGGCAGAGCGGGGAACCGGGAGGCTCAGCCGCGCCCGAAGCCCACGGCGTCGCCCGCGCTGCGTGCCCGGGCCAGGCAGTACACGCCGAACAGCGCGAAGCCGAGCCCGATGGCGGCGATGAGGTACTGCCCGCCCGGTGCGTCGCGCAGCGCGGTCACGCCCTCGTCGAGGCCGCCGGCCTGCTCGCTGTCGGCCCGCACCGCCGCGAGCAGGAACAGCACGCCGATCGAGCCGTACGCCACGCCCTTGGCGGGGTAGCCGACGCGGCCGGACCAGTCGACGACCTGGCGGGCGCGGCGCGACAGGTCGAGCGTCTCCACGTCCTCCATGTACTTCCGGGTCAGGCCCTTGTAGACGTGGTACCCGGCCACGACGAGGATCCCGACGGCGACGAGGCCCACCAGCACGCGACCCAGCGGCAGCTGCAGCAGCCGGCCGGTCAGCGTCTCCTCGCTGCTCCCGCCGCCCCCGCCGCCGCCCACGGCGAAGCGCCACGCGGCCACTGCGACCACCCCGTAGCCGACCGCCTTGCCCGTGGCCTTGAGCCGGCCCTTCGTGCCGTCGTCGTCCGGGTCGAGGACCGCCTCGACGAGCTGCCAGAGGCTGAGCAGGGTGAGGCCCACCGCGACCACCCAGATGACGACCATGCCGAACGGCTGGTCGGCGAGGGTCTGCATCGCCCCGCTCGTCGAAGCCTCCTCGCCGCCGCCGCCGCCGAAGGCGAGGTTCCAGAACAGCACCGCCAGGGCGACGTGGAACACCCCGTAGACGACGTAGCCGTAGCGGCCGACCCGCTGGAGCAGGTCGACCTCGTCGCTGTCCTTGGCGTCCTCGATCTCCTCGCGCGCGCGGTCGCCTGCTGCCATGCGGCGAACAGTAGGGGCGGCGACCGGCGCGGGCACCCGGGACAGCGCGTCCGGGGCGGGCCGCCGTCCCCGCAGGGTCCGGCGTCGCCCCGTCAGCCCAGGGGGTGCAGCAGGACGTGACGCGTCGTGGGCTCCACCAGGCGGACCGGGTTGGCGCCCGGACGGCCGACCAGGCGGGCGCCGTCCTCGGCCACCGTCACCTCGACCTCGCCTCCGGCCACGACGCCGGCCTCGACCAGGGCCACGAGCAGCGCGCGCGGGCTCTGGGCGGGCTCGCCGAGCCGGACGACCCGGGCCCGGGTGCCGTCCGGCACGTCGGACAGGGCGCGCTGCCCCGGCGCCAGGCCGGTGGCCTCGTCGACGGCGGGGGTGCCGTCGGCGTGGCCGGGGATGGGGTTGCCGAACGGGGACACCGACGGGTCGCCGAGCAGGCTGACGATCCGGGCCTCGACGCGGTCGGAGACCACGTGCTCCCAGCGGCAGGCCTCCTCGTGCGCGTGGTCGAGCTCCAGGCCGATGACGTCGACGAGGAGCCGCTCGACGACGCGGTGCTTGCGCAGCACGGCCGTGGCGATCCGGCGGCCCTCGTCGGTGAGCTGGAGCCGGCGGTCGTCGGTGAGGTCGACGAGACCGTCGCGGTGCATCCGGGCGACGGTCTGGGAGACCGTGGGGCCGGAGTGGCCGAGCGCCTCGACGATGCGGGCCCTCATGGGGACGACCCCGTCCTCCTCCATCTCGAGCACGGTGCGCAGATACATCTCCGTCGTGTCGATCAGGTCGTGGCTCACGGTCGTCATTCTGCCTGTCGCCTGCACGTTCGCCACCCTCCCCCGGCTTAGGTTAGCCTCACCACCACAGCACACCGGGGTGCGGTGTTATTCCGGCTCCACCCGCACACCCCGCACGGCGACGCCGGGCCGGGTCCGACAGGACGAGGGAGACCCGTGGCCACGACGACGGCGCCGCGCGCGACCCCCGTCGTGACGTCCGCGGGTGCCGTCGCCGGGAGGGCCGGGGTGCTCCGCCGCCCCACGGGCCGGCTGCTCGGTCTGCTCGGCGCGCTCGTGTTCCTGGGCCTGCTGGCCCTGGTGAGCCTCGCGGTCGGCTCCCGCCCGGTCGCCCTGGTCGACGTGGTGCAGTCGTTCACCGCCTTCGACCCCACGTCGGAGGAGCACCTCGTCGTCCGCTCGCTGCGCGTGCCGCGGACGGTCATGGCCGTCATGGTGGGTGTCGCGCTCGGCCTGGCCGGGGCGCTCATGCAGGGGCTCACCCGCAACCCGCTCGCCGACCCCGGCATCCTCGGCGTGAGCGCCGGGGCCGCCCTGGCGGTCGTGCTGGCGATCTTCGTGCTCGGCGTCGGCAGCCTCACCGGCTACGTCTGGGCGGCCTTCGCCGGGGCCGCGGTCACGTCGGTCGCCGTGTACCTGCTGGGGGCGACCGGCCGCGACGGCGCCACCCCCGTCACGCTCGCGCTCGCGGGGGCGGCCGTCACGGCGTTCCTCACCTCGCTGACCACGGCCGTGCTGCTGCTGGACGTCGCCACGCTGGACGTCTACCGGTTCTGGGCCGTCGGGTCCGTCGCCGGCCGCGACCTCACCGTCGCCGCCCAGGTCGCGCCCTTCCTCCTCGTCGGGACCGTCGTCGCGCTGGCGTCCGGGCGCTCGCTCAACGCCCTGTCGATGGGCGACGACGTGGCCCGCTCGCTCGGGGCGCGCGTCGGTCTCACCCGGGTGGTCGCGGCGGTCGCGGTCGTCCTCCTCGTCGGCGGCGCCACGGCGGCCGCCGGCCCCATCGCCTTCGTCGGGCTCACGGTCCCGCACGTCGCGCGCGCCATCACGGGCCCGGACTACCGCTGGGTGCTGGCGTGGTCGGCGGTGCTCGCGCCGGTGCTGCTCGTGGTCGCCGACGTCCTCGGCCGCGTGGTCGCGCCCCCCGGCGAGCTGCAGGTCGGGCTCGTCACGGCCGTCATCGGCGCCCCGTTCTTCATCGCCCTGGTCCGCCGTCGTGGCCTGGCGCAGGTGTGAGCGGGATGACCACGCTGACCAGCCCGGCCGCCGCCGCCCCGGCCCCCCGCCGTCCCGCCGCCGGGCCCCCGCCGGAGGCGCTCGCGCTCGTGCGCCGCAGCCGGACCACCGGGCGGGCCCGAGCCGTCGTCGTCTCCACCGGGCTGGCGCTGGCGTGCGTGGCCGTGTTCGCCGTCTCGCTCACCCTCGGGGACTTCCGGCTGCCGCTGCGCGAGGTGCTCCCCGCGGTGGTCGGGCGCGGCGGGCCGGACGCCGACTTCGTCGTCACCACGCTGCGGCTGCCCCGTGCGGTGACCGGCGTGCTCGTCGGCGCGCTGTTCGGCCTGTCGGGGGCGGTGTTCCAGAGCCTGGCGCGGAACCCCCTGGCCAGCCCCGACATCATCGGCATCACCGCCGGGTCCACCACGGCCGCGGTCCTCGTCATCGTGTCCGGGACCACCGTCGGCGGTACCGCCGGTGCCCTGCTCGCAGGGGTGCCGACGCCGGTCGCGGCGTTCGCCGGCGGCCTGGTGAGCACCACGCTGGTGTACCTGCTCGCCTACCGCGGCGGGCTGTCGGCCTACCGGCTCGTGCTCGTCGGCATCGGGGTGGCCGCGGTCTGCACCTCGCTCACCCAGTGGCTGCTCACCCGCGCCGAGATCTACGACGTCCAGCAGGCCACGGTGTGGCTGACCGGCTCGCTCAACGGCCGCGGCTGGGACGACGTCCGGGTCCTCGCGGTCGCGGCGGCCGTCCTCGTCCCCGCGGTGCTCGCGCTCGCCCGGCCGCTGCGAGCCCTGCAGCTGGGCGACGACACCGCCCGCGGCACCGGTGTCCCCGTCGAGCGGACCCGCGCACTGCTCGTCCTCGTCGGGGTGGGGCTCGCCTCGTCGGCCACCGCGGTGGCCGGGCCCGTGTCGTTCGTCGCCTTCCTCGCCGCACCGCTGGCCCGCCGCCTCGTGCGGGCCCCCCTCACGCTCGTCCCGGCCGCCCTGGCCGGGTCCCTCCTCGTGCTCGTCGCGGACCTCGTCGCGCGCACCGCCTTCGGCACCACCGAGCTGCCGGTGGGCATCGTCACCGGGCTCGTCGGGGCCCCCTACCTGCTGTGGCTGCTCACGCGCGCCAACCGCGTCGGAAGGACCGGCTGATGTCGATCATGGAACGCCCCCGGACCGCCGCCCCCGCCCTCCCCGTCGCTGCTGCCGCCCCTCGTGCCGCCGCCGCGGGCCCGGCCGGGGCCGCCGGCAGCCGGCTGGGCGCGGAGGACCTGCGCCTGGGCTACGACGACCGCGAGGTGGTCCGCGGGCTCACCCTCGCGGTCCCGACCGGCGCCGTGACGTGCGTCGTCGGCGCCAACGCGTGCGGCAAGTCGACCCTGCTGCGCGGGCTCGCGCGCCTGCTGCCCGCCCGTGACGGCCGGGTCGTGCTCGACGGCCACGACATCCGGAAGCTGCGCACCCGCGAGGTCGCCGCCCGGCTCGGGATCCTGCCGCAGTCGCCCACCGCCCCCGACGGCATCACCGTGGCCGACCTGGTGTCCCGCGGCCGCTACCCGCACCAGACCTGGCTGCGGCAGTGGGGCAGCGAGGACGAGGCCGCGGTGGCCGGCGCCATGGTCGCCACCGGGACGCTCGAGCTCGCCGCCCGCCCCGTGGACGAGCTGTCCGGCGGGCAGCGGCAGCGGGTGTGGATCGCGATGGCCCTGGCGCAGGGCACCGACCTGCTCCTGCTCGACGAGCCGACGACGTTCCTCGACCTCGCCCACCAGGTCGAGGTGCTGGACCTGCTCGCCGACCTCAACGAGACCGACGGGCGCACGGTCGTCCTCGTCCTGCACGACCTCAACCAGGCCGCCCGCTACGCCGACCACCTCCTCGCCATGAAGGACGGCGTCGTCGTCGCCGAGGGCCCCCCGGCCGACGTGGTGACCGAGGGGATGGTGGCGGAGGTCTTCGGGCTGGCGTGCCGGGTGGTCCCCGACCCCGTGACCGGGACGCCGATGGTGGTCCCGCTCGGCCGGAGCGGTCGCCGCGGCGTCGCCGGCGGTGCCGCGTGAGCGCCGTGCTCGCCGCCCGGCCCCTGCTGGTCGCGGCCACGCCCGCGGAGTTCCTCGCCACGCACCTGGAGCAGCACGCGGCGGTCCACGAGGGCGGCGTCGACACCAGCGGGCACGCCTGGGTGGGGGAGACCGAGGTGCTCGGCGAGGACGCCGCGTTCCTGCGGGCGGCCCACCGGCGCATCCTCGACACCGACGGCGGCACGCCGCAGATGGCGGCCAAGTGGCTCGTCGGCTGGGCCGCGGGCACCGTCGCCGACGCCGTGGGCTTCGTGCTCGGCACGGGCGGGGCCGGCGTGCTGGTCGACACCGCGCCGCTGCGGTGGCGGCTGCACCCGGGCGGCTGGGTGGACCGGGTGCGGCTCGACGGCTGCACGGTCGTCGTCCCGCCGGGCCACCCGTGGGCCGGCCAGCCCGGCGTCGAGGTCGTCGCCGACGAGGCCGAGCTCGTGGTCCGCACCGTCGACGCGCTCGTCCGGGCCGTCCGCCCCGTGGTGGACGCGGTCCGCGGCATCGGCCGGGTGGGTGCGCGCAGCCTGTGGGCCGAGGTCGCCGACGCCATCGCCCTGAGCCCCACCTACCAGCCGCACCTGCCGGTCCGCGACGACGTCGTCGAGCGGCTCCGCACCGCGGTGACCGCCCCGGGCGCCCCGTGGCGGGTCAGCCCGAGCGTCCGCACCGCCACCGCGCCGTGGGGCCCGGTCTACCTCGGGCAGAAGGCCGGCTGCTGCCTGGCCTACCAGCGCCCCGAGCCGGAGCCCACCCCGGACGCCGACCTCACCGACGCCATGCGCGAGTACTACGCCCTGTTCCCGCCGGAGACCGGCGCGGCGCGGGTGTGCACGACCTGCTCGCTGCGCGACCCGCAGGGCTGCGCCGACCGCCAGATGTGGTGGCTCGGGCAGCAGGTCTCGGCTGCCGTGCCGGCCGCCCCGACCGACGAGGGCTGAGCGCCCGGCCCGGCCCGCCCCGCCGCCCGGTGTGGCAGGGTCGGGCAGGGGCCGCGGTCGACGGGGCAGGCCCCGGCGGGGGCGCGCAGCCCCGGGGAGGGGGAGCGGCGGTGGCGACGACGAGCCCGTGGACGGCCGACCGGACGGCGGCGACGCGCCCGCTCATGGCGTTCCTGCTGCCCGTCCTCCTCATGGCCGTCGTCCTGCTCGCCGACCAGATCGAGGGGCCGAAGACCGCCTTCGTCGGGGTGCTGGTGTCCGCGCCGCTGCTGGCCGCGGTGCTGGGCCCGCCCCGGACCGTGGTCCTCGTCGCGGTCGTCACGCTGCTCGCGGCCGGGGCCTTCGGGCTGGTGGCGGACGACGGCTTCGTCTGGGCGCAGGCCACCCGGCTCGGCATCATCGCGCTGCTCAGCGTGGTGGCCGTCGTCGCGGCCGTCGAGCGGGTCCGCGCGGAGCGGCGCCTCGCCGACGCCGACCGGGTCGTGGCGGCCGTCACCGAGGCCATCATCCGGCCGCTGCCGCCGAGCGTCGGCGGGGTGGGCCTGGCCAGCCGCTACCTGGGCGCCGACGCCGAGGCGCACGTCGGCGGGGACTTCTACGAGGTCCTCGACACCCCGCACGGGGTCCGCGTCGTCATGGGCGACGTCCGCGGGAAGGGGCTGTCCGCGGTGCGGATGGCCAACTACGTGCTCGGGGCCTTCCGCGCCGCGGCCCGCCGGGACGCCTCCCTCACCGACGTGGTCGCCCTGCTCGAGGACGTCGTCGCCACCGAGGGCAGCGCCGAGGACTTCGTCACCGCCGTGGTCCTCGAGGTGCGCGACGGCACCGTGCACGGGGTGTCGTGCGGGCACCCGCCGCCCGTCCTGCTCGACGGCGGCGCCCCGCGCGACGCCGTGCTGCCGGTCGACGTCCCGCTGGGTCTCGGGGCCGGAGGGACCGCCCCGGCCGCCCTGCCGCCGGGGACCTCGGGCCTGCTGCTGCACAGCGACGGGCTGACCGAGGCGCGCCGGCCGGGCGGTCCGTTCCTGGACCTCGACCAGGTGCTGCGGGACCTGTCCGGCGCCCGCGGGGACCGGCTGCTGGGCGGGCTGGTCGAGGCGGTCCGCGACCACGTCGGCGGACGCCTGCGCGACGACGTCGCCCTGCTGTGGCTCGACGTGGGCGCGGTCACGGCGCCGCGCGGGCCTGCAGGCGAGGACGCCGAGGACGCCGAGGACGCGTCGCGCCCGGGGGAGCTGGAGCCCGCCGCGCTCAGAACGGGACGGCGACCCCTGCCACCTGCAGCCCGCTGAGGACGGCCAGCAGCAGGCACACCACGGCGCCGGTCATCCGGACGGCGCGCAGCGGGAGCCGGGAGGCCAGCGTGGCCCCGAGGGTCGCCGCCAGGCCGGCCACGCACAGCAGCGCCGCCCACGAGCCGACGAACACCGACACGGGGTCGGCGCTGCGGGCGGCGAGCCCCGCGGTGAACAGCTGGCTGAGGTCGCCCCACTCCGCGACGAACAGCACGAGGAAGCTCGTCGTCGCCGCGCGGAGGAACGGGGTCCGGCGGTCGGCCGCGGCCGCCTCGGCCGCCTCCTCCTCGTCCATCCCCTCGCCCTGGCGCGCGTCCCGGTAGAGCACCACGGCGCCGACCAGGAACAGCACGGTCGCCGCGGCGGCGACCAGCGTCTCCGGCAGGCGCGAGAGCAGCCCGCCCGCGGCCACCGCGATGGCGCACTGCACGCCGAACGCCAGGCCGACGCCGACCCACGCCGCGAGGGGGCGGAAGCGGGAGGACAGCACGAGCGTCGCCACGAAGGTCTTGTCCGGCAGCTCGAGGAGCAGCAGCGGGACGAAGGCGCTGAGCGCGACCGCGAGGTCGACCGCCGGCAGGGACAGGTCGGGCACGAGGGCCCCTTCCGGGCGCAGGACCGGGGCGCGGGGGCCTCGGCACCGCGCCACGTCGTGCCGGGCAGGGCCCGGCGTCGGATGACGGTGCCGAAGGTCTCGCCCACCTCGCTGCACGAGGCCCACCGACCGGGCTGCGGGGGCGTCTGCGACGCGTCCTGCGGCCAGCATGTCGACCGGTGGCGTGAGGGCTACTCCCCTTCGCTGCGGACCAGGGTACCCGTCACCGGGGGGCCAGGGCGGCGCCCGTCTGGATCGCCCACATCGCGGCGTAGGCGCCCCCGGCGGCGACGAGCTCGTCGTGGCTGCCGCTCTCGGCCACCCGGCCGCCGTCGAGCACCCAGATCCGGTCGGCGTCGCGGACCGTGGACAGCCGGTGGGCGACCATGAGGGCGCTGCGCCCCTGCGTCACGCGGACCATCGAGCGCTGGATCGCGGCCTCGGTCTCGTTGTCCACGGCGGACGTCGCCTCGTCCAGGACGAGCAGCGCCGGGTCCCGGAGGATGGCGCGGGCCAGCGCGAGCCGCTGCCGCTGGCCCCCGGACAGCGTCACCCCGCGCTCGCCGACGAGGGTGCCGTAGCCGTCGGCGAGCTGCTGGACGAAGCCGTCGGCCTCGGCGGCGACCGCGGCGGCACGGACCTGGTCGTCGGTGGCGTCGGGGCGGCCGTAGGCGATGTTGTCGCGCACGCTGCCGCGGAACAGGAACACGTCCTGGCTGACGTAGCCGATCGCGCCGCGCAGGGCCTCCCAGCCGAGCGTGCGCACGTCGGTGCCGTCGAGCAGGACCTGGCCGGAGCGCGGGTCCTGGAACCGGAGCACGAGGCGCAGCAGGGTCGACTTGCCGGCGCCGGTGGGCCCGACCACGGCGTGCACCTCGCCCGGGGGGACCACGAGGTCGATGCCGGCGAGCACGTCCGGGCCGTCGGCGTAGCCGGCGTGGACCCCGCGCAGCTCGACGCCGCCGCGCGCCGGGCCCGGCAGGGTCCCGGTGCCGGGGACGACGGTCGCCTCCTCGTCCAGCAGCGCGAGCACGCGGCGGGCCGAGGCCATGCCGCGCTGGTACAGGTCGAGCGTCTCGCCCACCCGGGTCAGCGGCCACAGCAGCCGCTGCGTCATGAAGACGAGCACCGAGTACAGCCCGACCTCGAGGCGGCCCTCGAGCGCGGCCCAGCCGCCGACCAGCAGCGTCGTGGTGAAGCCGGCGAGGATCGCCATGCGGATGAGCGGTACGAACGCGGCCGAGCTTCGGATGGCGCGCGTGTTGGCGGCGCGGTACTCCAGCGAGGCGGCGGCGACCCGGTCGAGCTCGCGCTGCTCGGCGGTGAAGGCCTTGATCGTGGGCAAGCCGCCCAGGTTGGCCGCGAGGGTGCCGTTGAGCACCGACACCGACTCGCGCACCCGCGCGTACAGCGGCTCCAGGCGGCGCTGGAACACCAGCGACCCCGCGACGATGACGGGGATGGGGGCGAACGCCAGCAGCGTGAGCTCCCACGAGCTCACCGCGAAGACGGCCCCGACGAGGACGACGTTGACGACCAGGCCGATGATCGTCGGCGCCCCGACGTCGAGGAACCGCTCGAGCTGGTTGACGTCGTCGTTGAGGACGGCCAGCGTGCCGCCGGTGGTCCGGGCCTCGTGCCAGCCGACGTCGAGGGACTGGACGTGGCCGTACGCCTCCACCCGCATGTCGTGCTCGACCGCCTGCGCCAGGCCCCGCCACAGCACCTGGGCGGCGTAGTCGCTCGCGGACTCCAGCACCCAGACCACGACGTTGAGGGCGGCCAGCCAGCCGAGCTGCGCGAACCGGTCCTCGACGCCGAGCACGCCGGCGACGAACGAGTCGCCGCCGCGGACGACCACGTCGATCGCCGCGCCGATGATGAGCTCCGGCATGACGTCCATGACCTTGTTCACCACGGACATGACGACCGCCAGGACCAGCCGGGGCCGGTAGGCGCGGTAGCGGGACCAGAGCTCGGTCAGCGGGTGGTGCCTGGCCGGCACGGCGGGAGCGCTCACCGGTCGAGGATCCCACCTGACGGCCCGGGGGCCCGCGCGGCCGGGTGCCGGGCGGTCGGCCACCGGGTCAGGGCGCGGGGACCGCGTAGACGACGACATTGTCCTCGTACGCGCCGGCCTGCCGGTCGAACTCGCCGCCGCAGGTGACCAGGCGCAGCACGGGCGCGGGGGCCGGGCCGTACACGCGCGCGGTGGGGAAGGCGTCCTTGTCGTAGCGCTCGACCCCGGTGACGACGAACCGGGCGGTGGTGCCGTCGTCGAGGTCGACCTCGACCGCGTCGCCGGGGCCGAGCTCGGACAGCCGGGTGAAGACGGCGACGCCGTCGGCGGAGTCGACGTGGCCGGCGAGCACGGCGGGCCCGGTCCGTCCGGGGACGGCGCTGCCGGTGAGCCAGCCCGCCTCGTCCGGGTCTGCGGGGACCTCGACGGACCCGTCGGGCTGGATGCCCAGGCGGACGAGCGGCTCGTCGAGCCCGATGGCGGGCACGCGGAGCGCGGCCGGGGTCACCGCGGCGGCGACCGGGGCCGGGGCTGCCGGGGCTGCCGGGGCTGCCGGGGCTGCTGTCGACGCTGGGGGGACGGCGGGTGCAGGCGGTCCGTCCGGTCCAGCGCCGGCCGGCGGGGTGCTGTCCTGCGGTCCGGCCCGGGAGGGCACAGCCCTGTCGGCCGCCGTGACGACCGGGGGACGTGCAGCGCCGACGTCCGACTCCGGGCGCACGGCCTGGACGGCGACCGTGGCCGCCACGACCGCGGCGGCGGCCACCGCGACCACGCCCACGACCGAACGCCGGGCCGGTCGCGCCGGCCCCGGGGGCGTCGACCCCG
>NZ_JBBEOI010000088.1 GCF_037860755.1 Aquipuribacter hungaricus
GGTAGCCGCCGGCCGCGCCGCTCGCCCCGCGCCGGCCCGCCGCCCGCGCCCCCGGATCGGCGCCACCACCGTCGTCACGTACGTGGTCGCGCTCGTCGTCGCGCTGTTCTCCATCGGCCCCGTGGTCTACGCGGTGCTCGGTGGGTTCCGCGACAACGGCCAGATCGCCGCCGACCCGGTCGCGCTGCCGGACCCGTGGGTGTTCGAGAAGTACCAGCTCGTCCTCACCAGCCCGGACTTCTGGCGCCAGGTGCTCAACTCCACCCTGGTGGCCGGCCTCACCACCACGATCGTCACGGTGCTCGGCGTCATGGCGGCGTTCGCCCTGTCCAAGTACCGGTTCCGCGGCCGCGAGGCGCTGTACACGTTCTTCACCCTCGGCCTGCTGTTCCCGCTGACCGTGGCGATCCTCCCGCTGTTCATCCTGGTCCGGAGCCTGGACCTGCTGAACAACCCGCTCGGGGTCGCGCTGCCGCAGGCGGCGTTCGCGCTGCCGGTGACCATCGTCATCCTCCGGCCGTTCCTGCGGGCGCTGCCCCAGGAGCTCGAGGACGCCGCCATGATCGACGGCTGCTCCAAGCTCGGGTACTTCCGCCGGATCGTCATCCCGCTGTCCGGGCCCGGCATGGTCACCGTGGGCGTGCTGGCGTTCGTCGCCTCGTGGAACGCCTACCTGCTGCCCCTGCTCGTCCTCGGCGACGGAGACTCCTACACGCTGCCCCTGGGCACGGCGAACTTCTCCACGCAGTACACCTCGGACACGGCCGCGATCCTGGCCTTCACCTCGCTGGCGATGATCCCGGCGCTGGTGTTCTTCCTGCTCGCCGAGCGCCGGATCGTCGGCGGCCTCAGCGGCGCGGTCAAGGGCTGACCCGCCCCGAGCCGCCCCTGCCCCACCCCGCCGGCGGTCTGCGCCGGCGCGCCCAGGACCCCTGCCGGGACCCTGACCCAGAGGAGCATCCCATGACGGACCTGCGGACCGCCGGCCCGACCCACCTCCCGGGCGACGACGCCCCGGAGCTGCTGCCCGCCGCCTCCGAGCGCGTGCGCGGCCTGCTGGCCCAGATGACGCTGCGGGAGAAGCTCGCCCAGGTCGTCGGCCTGTGGGTCGGGGCGGGCGCGGACGGCGAGGTCGTCGCGCCGCTGCAGGACGCCATGCTCGGCGAGGTCGCGCCGCCGTTCGAGGAGTTCGCCGTCGAGGGGCTCGGCCACCTCACCCGCGTCTTCGGCACCCGCCCGGTCGAGCCCGCCACGGGCCGCCGCGCCCTGCGCGACGCCCAGCGCTGGCTGGTGGAGAACACCCGGCTCGGCATCCCCGCCATCGCCCACGAGGAGTGCCTGACCGGCCTCGCCGCCTGGCGGGCCACCACGTTCCCGACGCCGCTGGCCTGGGGCGCGAGCTTCGACGGCGAGCTCGTCGAGCAGGTCGGCGCCGCGATCGGCGAGAGCATGGCCGGGCTCGGGGTGCACCAGGGCCTGGCCCCCGTGCTCGACGTCGTCCGGGACGTGCGCTGGGGCCGGGTCGACGAGTGCATCGGCGAGGACCCGTACCTGGTCGGCACCATCGGCACCGGGTACGTCCGCGGGCTGCAGTCCGCCGGCGTGCTCGCCACGCTCAAGCACTTCGTCGGGTACTCCGCCTCGCGCGCCGGCCGCAACCTGGCCCCGGTGTCCGCGGGCCCCCGCGAGGTCGCCGACGTCCTGCTGCCCCCGTTCGAGATGGCCGTCCGCGACGGCGGGGTGCGCTCGGTCATGCACTCCTACGCCGAGATCGACGGCGTGCCCGTCGCCGCGGACCGCCGGCTGCTCACCGAGCTGTTGCGCCACCGCTGGGGCTTCGACGGCACGGTCGTCGCCGACTACTTCGGCGTCGCGTTCCTCCACTCGCTGCACCACGTGGCGGGCGACCTCGGCGAGGCGGCCGGGCTGGCGCTCGAGGCCGGCGTCGACATCGAGCTGCCCACGGGCAACGCCTACCTCGACCCGCTGCGCGAGGCCGTCGAGGCCGGCCGGGTGCCCGTCGCCCTGCTGGACCAGGCCGTGCTGCGCGTGCTGCGGCAGAAGGAGGAGCTCGGCCTGCTCGACGCCACCTTCGACGACGACGGCCAGGACGACCTCGTCGACCTCGACCCCGCCGGCCACCGGGCACTGGCCGCCCGCCTGGCCGAGGAGTCAGTCGTCCTGCTCACCAACGACGGCGTGCTGCCCCTGGCCGCCCCGCCCACCGTCGCGGTCGTCGGCCCCAACGCGGACCGGCTCGAGGCGCTGTTCGGCTGCTACTCCTTCGTCAACCACGTGCTCGGGCACCACCCCGAGGTCGGCACCGGCCTGGTCGTCCCCACGGTCCTGGAGGCGCTGCGCGACGAGCTGCCCGACGCCGTCCTGACCTACGCCCAGGGCTCCGCCGTCTCCGACGGCGACCGGTCGATGATCCCCGCCGCGGTCGACGCCGCGGCCGCCGCGTCGGTCGCCGTCGTCGTGGTCGGCGACCACGCCGCGCTCTTCGGCCGCGGCACCGTCGGCGAGGGCTGCGACGTGGACGACCTGGAGCTGCCGGGCGTGCAGCGCGAGCTCGTCGAGGCTGTCCTGGCCACCGGGACGCCGGTCGTGCTCGTCATGCTCACCGGCCGGCCGTACGCCGTGGACTGGGCCGTCGACCGCTGCGCCGCCGTCGTGCAGTCGTTCTTCCCCGGCGAGGAGGGCGCCGCCGCCATCGCCGGCGTCCTGTCCGGCCGGGTCAACCCGTCCGGGCGCCTGCCTGTCAGCCTGCCCCGCTCCGGCGGCGCGCAGCCGTACTCCTACCTGCACCCCGCGCTCGGCGCTGCGTCGTCGGTGACCAACGTGCCGACCGCGCCGGTGCTGCCCTTCGGCCACGGCCTGTCGTACACGAGCTTCGGCTACGAGGACCTGCAGCTCACCTCGGCGCAGGTGCGCACCGACGGCGAGATCGAGCTCGAGGTCACCGTCCGCAACGACGGCGACCGTGCCGGCACCGAGGTCGTCCAGCTGTACGGCCACGACGTGGTCGGCTCCGTCACGCGCCCCGTCGCCCAGCTGCTCGCCTACGGCCGGGTCGAGCTCGGTGCGGGGGAGCGGGCCCGGGTGCGCCTGACCGTGCCGACCGCCCGCCTGGCGTTCAGCGACCGGTCGATGACCCGCGTGGTCGAGCCCGGCGCCGTCGAGCTCTGGGTCGGCCGGTCCTGCGAGGACCGCACCCTCGAGACCTCCGTGACCCTGGTCGGCGGCCTCCACCGCCTGACCGCCGAGTGCCCGCGCTGGTCGCGGGTCGAGGTGCTGCCCCAGGCCTGACGGCCCCAGACCACCCGGCCCCGCCCGGCACCGGGCGGGGCCGGGTCTCCAACTCGCTGGCGGCGCTCCGCGGCTTCCGAGGGTTGGGCGCCCGACGCCACGTGCCGCTCTGCCGCCCGACCCCGGTCCCGTTCTGGGACCTGATGCGGCACGCCCGTGCAGGCGACCCCGTTCTGGTCCCACGAGCGGCGGCGCGCTCTGGTCTGCCCGCGACCGGGATCGAACGGTCGTGGCGCGGGGCCTTGTTCAGCCGTTCGATCCCACTCGAGCGAGCGGGGGCCAGCGGCCCAGCTCTGCGGCCCCGTCCGGCCCCGTCCGGCCCCGTCCGGCCCCGTCCGGCCCCGTCCGGCCCCGTCCGGCCCCGTCCGGCCCCGTCCGGCCCCGTCCGGCCCCGTCCGGCCCCGTTGTGGGACCGAACCGGGCTTATCGCCGTCCTGACCAAGATCTGGTCCCACAACTCGGGGGGCAGGCCCGACCAGGTCCGCGACTGGGACCGAACGGTCGCGAGACGAGGCCGGCGACGCCCCTTACGTCCCAGTCGCGGAACCGGGACGGACGAGACGGACCAGCCACGGGCCCCGGTCCCGGCTGCTCTGGCACGAGACCCGGCTCCCCAGGTGAGGCGGCTGCGCTCTCGCCCCGCCCCGCCCCGGCCCGGCCCGGCCCGGTCCAGGCCGGTCCTGGACCGGACCGGTCTCACCAGGTGACGCGGCTGCGTTCCCGGCCCGACCCGGGCCAGGTCTATATCGGGACCAGACCGGTCTCGTGAGGTGACGCGACCCCGGTCTCGTCCCACCAAGACCCGGTCCGGGCCTGTCCCGAGACCGGACCGGCCTCGTGAGGTGACGCGGCGCGAACGTGTCCCCCCACGATCCGGTCCAGAACTGTTCTGGGACCAGACCGGGGCCGACGGGTGACGCATCCCCGATCTGGTCCCACAACCGGCTGCACCTCCCTGGGGGCTCACGACTGGGACCGAACGGGTGTCGCAGCCCCGCTCCCGCACCCGTTCGGTCCCAGTCGCGGGGGCACGGACGCACGCCGGCAACCAGGCGACGACAGAGAGGCGCGGCACCCCCGCAGGGGTACCGCGCCTCTCGTGCGCCGGCCCCGTCACGCGGAGGGGGCCGGCGAGTGGGTCAGGGGCGGCCGCGCACCGGGACGGCCGGGCCCTGGACGACCACGTAGGTCGAGGCGGTGACCGCCCCGGCCGTGGCGGTCAGGGTCTGGCGACCGCGGTCGGCGCCCGCGGGCACCGTGACGCTCGCCGTGGCCGTGCCGTCCGCGCCGACCACGACGGAGCCGAGGTCGAACGAGGAACCCCGGCGGGCGCCGAGGATGAGCTCGACCGTGCTGCCGGCGACGTAGCCGGTCAGCCGGACGGGCACCGTGGAGCCGAGGCGCAGGTGCCGGTCCTCGACGGTGACCACGGGGTCGGGCTCGGGCTCGGGCTCGACCACCGGGGCGGCGACGAGCTCGCCGACCCCCCAGCGCGCCGTGCTCTGGTAGCCCAGGCCCGTCGGGTCCGCCCAGGAGCGGACGGACGTGCGCGCGCCGGCGGTGGCGTCGTTGACCTGGAAGTCCAGGCCCTGGAAGGAGCCCAGGCCGCCGGACTCGAGCAGGCTGACCGACGCCTCGACGACGTAGCCGCCGGGGACGACGCGGGTGGCCGAGACCAGCCGGTTCTGCTGGAACGCCTCGTCGCCGGTGCCGAACGACGTCGCGCCGAGGTAGCTGATCCGGATCTGCGTGTCGTCGTAGCGGTAGGGACCGTTCTTGACGTTGCCCGTGTCGAGGAAGATCTCGAGCGAGTCCTGGATCCACGGGTCGGAGCCCGTCGCGTCCAGGGTCGGGTCGGTGACCTCGGCCAGCACGTACAGCGTCTGGTCGCGCCACAGGGTCCGGACGGCGGCGGTGGCCCCGCCCGTCCCCTCGATCTGCTTGTCGGTCGTCACCACGGACGCCGCGGACCAGGCCGCGTCGACCGTGCCGTCGATCGTCGGCGCCGCCGAGGTCTCGACGACCTCGGTGTACGACAGCGCCTCGACCAGGGTGAGCGTGCCGAGCGCGCCGGGCGTGTTCCACCCCGACGTCGCGATGCCGTCGGTGACCCGCAGGTCGAAGCCGACCTGGTCGCCCTCGGCCGCGCCGGTCACCGGCAGGTGCACGACGACGTCGTAGCCGGCGGCCGTCGTGGTGACGACGCCCCGCACCGAGCCGGTGCCGTCGCGGCGGAAGGTGTGCTCGACCCCGTCGACGACGAGGGTGAGCCCGTCCGCGGCCTGCACGGTGGCGTCGGTGACGGACACGTAGGCCGTGAGGTGGTCGCCCGCCCAGCGGAGCTGGAAGTCGGCGACGTCCTCGACCGGGAACAGCGGGAGCCGGTCCCAGACGCCCGAGGAGGGGGCGTCGGCGGTGAGCGGCAGGTCGCCGGCGAACACGAACTCCGCCTGCTGGCGGGCCGGGAGCTCGCCGTCGACAGCCCCGTAGTACGCGGGCTTGCCGGTGAGCGTGTCGTCGAAGAGCAGCGGCGCGCCGGAGTCGACCCGCCAGCTGCGCCCGTCCGTCAGGCCCCACACCGTGACCGAGAAGAGCTCCTCGGAGTACTCCCGGAAGACCCGGAACGCGTCGCGGTAGTAGTAGCCCTGCTCGACCAGGTTGGCCTGCGTCACCGGGGTGCCGATGGTGACGTCCAGCTCGGACACCACCTGCTGCACCGGCAGGTCGGCGAAGGCCACGATCGCGTCCTCCAGCGCCTGCACCGGCATCGCCAGGCTGACGTGGAACTGGTGGCCGACGGCGTCGACGGGCACGTCGCGGGCCAGGAGCCGCTCGACGAGCGCCTTGAGCCGCGCCTGCTTGCCCGACTGCTCGGTGTTGTAGTCGTTGATGGTCAGCAGGACCGGGCGGTCGCTGCCCTCGGCGGCGTAGACGTCGTTGAACGCCTCGTCCGCGTAGACGAACGCCAGGTCGATGAACTCCTCGCCCAGCACCCGGTACCACTCGCTGCGGCGCAGCCCGTCGGACTCCGCGCGGCCGTCGGAGACGACCTCGTTGACGACGTCGAACGCGGTGAGGGGGTTGGTCTCGCTGCCGAACTCGCCGTACCCGCCGCCGGTGCTCAGCGCCTCCGCCACGGCGAAGATGTGCGTCCGCATCCGGTCGCGCAGGACCTGCTTGTCGGCCTCGCTCGTGGTGAGCGGGGTGCCGTCGGCGGCCTGGAAGAACCACGCCGGGGTCTGGCTGTGCCAGACCAGCGTGTGCCCGTAGACGTCGAGGTCGTTGTCGACCGCGAAGTCCATGAGCGTGGTGGCCTCGGGGTTGGTGCGGAAGGTGCGGTCCGCGGTGTACCAGGCCTCGGGCTTCATGTAGTTCTCGCTGGTCACCTGGTCGAAGTGCCGCAGCAGGAGCTGCGACGCCGCGCCGGTGGTCTCGCGGGAGTCGATCGCCACGCCGGCGGGGAAGTCGACGGTGTCCTCGAGGGGGAGCAGGTCCTCGACCTGGGGCGCGTCCTGCGAGCGGACGACGACGTCGTCGACGTACAGGTCGGCGGTCGTGCCGTCGGGGTAGGCGGTCTCCAGGTACAGGAAGGCCGAGTCCGACGGGGGCAGCTGGTAGGTGGCGGTGACCTGGGTCCAGCCGCCGGAGGTGATACCCGTGAACTGCGCGACGGTGTCGAACGACGTCGCGCCGCCGGAGGTGCGCTGCATGCTCAGCCACACCGGCGCCGAGCCGGAGCCCAGGCGGACCCAGGCGCTGATCTCGTAGGAGGTGCCGGGGGTGAGCAGGCCGGTGACGTCGTAGCCGATGCCGTCGCCCTGGGACGTGCGCCCGGACACCAGCGCCGACTGCGTGCCGGTGTGCGCCTGCGCCGTGGTGACCGCGACGGTGGGGTCGCCGGCCGCGTCGCCGCGCGGGACCCAGCCGCCCAGGCCGTCCTCGAAGTCGGTGGACAGCACGACGCCGCCGCCGGGGGTGCCGGTGCCGCCGTCGGCGGCGCCGCCCTGGGGGAGGGTGAAGGTGAAGCCCTGCGCGAGGCGCTCGTCGACGACCGTGCGCACGGCCGCGACCGTGGCCTCGCGGTTGCCGCCGCCGTCGTGGGCCAGCGCGACCGCTCCCGGGGTGATGGCGCCCCGGAGGTTGGCGGTCAGGGTGGCGACGGAGAGGTCGTTGCCGTCCCAGTCGAGGATGACGTTGCCGAGCCCGAGGGGCTGCATGCCCAGGGCGACGGCGACCTCGGGCGTGACGCCCCAGCTGCCGTTCGGCGCCCGGAAGTACGGCACCTCGGCCTCGGGGTCGCCCAGCGCGGTGCGGATGGTGGCGAGGTTCGCCTTGAGGTCCGCCTCGACCTGCGCCTGGGTGAAGGACCCCATGTCGGCGTAGCTGGTGGAGTGGTTGCACAGGGTGTGGCCCTCGGCGACGATCCGCCGGAGGATCTGGGCGCCGCCCGGGGCGGTGATGTTCTGGCCGATGACGCAGAACGTGGCCGTGACGTCGCGCTCGCCGAGGTAGTCCAGCAGCGCCTCGGTCTCGCCCGGGTTGGGGCCGTCGTCGAACGTCAGCGCGGCCACGTCGCCGGTGCCGCGGGCGCGGCTGACCTGGGCGACGGTCGGGGAGACGGCGCCGCCGAGGACGAAGGACGGGTCGGGGGTGGGGACCCAGGGGCCCTCGCCGCCGCCGTCGCCGTCGCGGGTGATGACGATGTCGTCCACCAGGTAGTCGTAGGGGCCGGTGAGGTCCGCCGTGCCCAGGTACACCTGGAGCGTGGCCGGGTCGGCGTCGGCCGGCGCGGTGAAGGTGCCGCTCACGGTGGTCCACGCGTCGGCCGTCATCGTGGTGTTCCCGACCCACGTGTACGCGGGCTTGACGACGAAGCGGACCCCGGCGGGGCCCGTCGTCCCGGGCGCGAGCCGCGCCCTCATGGTGAAGGTGTGCGGCACGCCGGGCTGGAGCAGCCCGGTGGGGCTCTGGATGCCGTCGAAGTCGGCGGTCCGGCCGCTGACCAGCAGCGCCGGGTCGCCGTCGACGGGGACGACGCTGAGCGCCGGTCCGCCGCTGGCGGTCCACGGCGCGTAGCTGCCGTCGGAGAAGTCGGTGCTGACGACGACCACGGGGTCGTCGCCCGACGTGGTGGCGCCGGTCGCTGCGACGGGTGCCGCCGCGACCGTGCCGCCTGCCACGAGGACGGCCAGCAGGCCGGCTCCCCAGGGCATGCGACGAGGGGTGGTACCTGGCATCTTCTCGCCCCTTTGCGATGGATACGGGTGGGATCCCGGTCACCGTAGGCATGCGCCGAGGAGAAAGGCCAGAGGTCCGACGAACTTTTGTAGAACGTTATCGACATCGTTCTACGTGACAGCGTTGTCAGCGGCCGGGAGAGCGTTCCCACGGCCCCGCAGGGGCTCCGGGCGTACCGCCCGTGCCCGCGGGCCCGGGGGTAGCGGGGTCAGGGCAGGCGGGCACCGGTGAGCCCGGCGAGGCGGTCGAGGAGGGCGTCCTGCAGCGCCGTGCCCGTCGCCGCCGGGTTCGGCTCCTGCACCTCGAACCGCTTGAGGTAGGCCCCGGTCACCCGTGCGCCCTCGTCGTCGGAGGTGGCGAGCCACACCTGTGTCGCGGCGCCGTCCGCGACGTCGTCCGTGGCCTGGGGCCCGCCCATGCGGGTGCGGATCCACCCCGGGTCCACGGTGGTGCTGAGGACGTCCGGCCACAGCCGGGCGACGGCCAGGGCGAGGACCACGTCGTGGAGCTTGCTGTCGGAGTAGGCCTGCATGCCGTCCCACGCCCGCTGCTCCCACTGCAGGTCGTCCAGGTGCAGCCGGCCCCGCTCCTGCAGGCCCGACGTGAGGTAGACCAGGCGGCCGGGGCGCGGCACCAGCGCGGTGAGCAGGTACGGCGCGACGGCGTTGACCTGGAAGATCCGCTCGAGGCCGTCCTCGGTGACCTCGCGGGCGGCGGCGTCGCCGCCCACCCCGGCGTTGTGGACGACCGCGTCGAACGGCCCGGCGGCCGAGGCGGCGGCGGCCAGCTCGCGGGTCTGGGCGAGCGACGCCAGGTCGCCGACCAGGACGTCGCGCACCTGCGGCAGTGCGGCGCGGACATCGTCGGCGCGGGCGGCGCTGCGGGCGTGGGCGACGACGTCGTGGCCGGCGGCCAGCAGCTGGCGGGCGGTCTCCAGGCCGATGCCGTCGGCGGACCCGGTGACGAGGACGAGGGACATGCGTGGGCTCCGGGGGGGTCGGGGGAGGGGTGCGGGATCCGTCCCCAGCCCAGCGCAGACTGCCTCTGGGCGCACCCCGGGACGGACGCCCGCTCCCCGCGCCGCCCGGCCCGGCGCACGCACGGCACCGCTGCGGCTGGTCGCGCTGGGTGACGACACGCCCGGACGGCTCAAGCCGGTGACGCCGCGTGCCGATCCCGCGTGCGGTCCCGCCCCGCAGCCCCTGGAGAAGCAGATGCCCGCACGTCGTCGTCCCCGCGCCGCCCTCGCGGCCGGTCTCGCAGCGAGCCTGCTGCTGGCCCCGCTCGTCGTCCTGGGGGGAGGTGCACCGGCGTCGGCGGCCGCGACCTTCGCCCAGCGGTTCTCGGCCAACACCAACGGGTCGGTCCTCATCAGGGGCAACACGCTCATGACCTGCGCGTCCTCCGACGCGGCCTGCGCCACGGCGCAGTCGTCGACCGGCGGCAGCATCCAGCGCAACAACAGCTTCGCCGGCACGTTCGTCGACGTCGACGGCGACCCGTCGACGTTCAGCTCCTCCTCCGCGCAGGTGACCGTCCCGGCCGGCGGCAGCGTCCTGTACGCCGCCCTGGTCTGGCACGCCCGCACCGAGGGCGGGACCCTCCCCCAGGACGTGACCAAGCGGGGCGAGGTCAAGCTCAGGCTGCCCGGCAGCAGCTCGTACACCACCGTCGTGGCCGACCAGCTCGACACGCTGGCCACCCAGTCCGGCGCCTACCAGGGCTACACCGACGTCACCAGCCAGGTGCGTGCGGCAGGCTCCGGCGTCTACACCGTCGCCGACGTCCAGGCGTCGAGCGGGGTCATCGACCGCTACGCCGGCTGGTCCCTCGTCCTTGCCGTGTCCGACCCGCTCGCCCCCGCGCGCAACCTCACCGTCTTCAGCGGCCTGCAGTCGGTGACCGGGACGACCCCCGTGACGATCCCGCTCGAGGGCTTCGTCACCCCTCCTGCCGGGGCCGTGCGGACCAGCCTCGGCATCGTCGCCAGCGAGGGCGACTCCGGGGCCACCGGGGACGTGCTCAAGCTCAACAGCACCGTCATCGGTGACGCGCGCAACCCGGTCGACGACTTCTTCAACTCCTCGGTCTCCGAGGGCGGCACCGAGACCACCGGCCGCACCCCGGCCTACAACAACCAGCTCGGCTTCGATGCCGACCAGGTCAGGGCCGACGGCATCCTCGCCAACGGCGCCACGGGCGCGACGATCAGCCTCACCAGCACGGGCGACGTCTACTTCCCCGGCGTGGTCACCTTCGCGACCGAGCTCTACGACCCCAAGCTCCTGGGCACCAAGACGGTGACGGACCTCGACGGCGGGCAGACGCTGCCCGGCGACGTGCTGGAGTACACCGTCCCCGTCCAGAACATCGGCATCGACGTGGCCAGCGACAGCACGTTCTTCGACGCCGTCCCCACGGGGACCACGTACGTCCCCGGCTCGCTCACCGTCGACGGCACGCCGCTGACCGATCAGGCAGGCGACGACCAGGGCAGCTTCGTCACCGACCTCAACCAGGGCCACCTGCTCGTGCGCGTCGGTGCCGGGGCCACCCCCACGAAGGGCGGCGAGGTCCCGGCCGACAGCCCTCCGACCACCTACACCGTGCGCTTCCGCGCCGTCGTGGACGCCGACGCCACCGACGGCCAGGAGCTGCTCAACGCCGCGGCCCTCACCTACCGGGGCAAGACCACCGGTGCGGCCGCGGGCTCGGCCACCAACGCCGCCCTCCGCACCGTCACCGCCGCCCCGCTGAGCGGCGGCGGGACCAAGCCCACCGCCACCTCCCACATCGTGTCCTTCACCCCCCGGCCGACCTCGCGGACGCTGACCCTCGACGTCCTCGCCGACGACACGGACCCCGACTCCGACACGCTGGCCATCGCCGGGGTCACCGACGCGGCCGGCGGCTCGGTGACCGTGAACCAGGACGGCACCCTCACCTACAGCCCGCGCGACGACTTCGCCGGGCGCGACGTGTTCACCTACACCGTCACCGACGGGCGGGGCGGCACCTCGACCGCCACCGTCCAGGTGGACGTCGTCAACACCGCCCCGGTGGCGGTGGCCGACACCGCCACCACCCCCGCCGGCACGGCCCGCGTCGTCGACGTCCTCACCAACGACACCGACCCCGACGGCGACACCCGCCGGGTGCGCAGCGTCAGCCCGGCGAGCGCCCGCGGCGGCCAGGTCGAGCTGCTCGGCGACGGCACCGTCCGCTACACCCCCGGCCCCGTGCGCGGCACCGACACCTTCACCTACGTCGTCGAGGACAGCCGCGGCGGCAGCGACACCGCGACCGTCACGGTCACCGTGACCAACACCGTCCCGGTCGCCGTGGCCGACTCCTACGCCACGCAGGCCGGCGCGCCGGTCGCGCTCGCGGTCCGGGCGAACGACACCGACGCCGACGGCGACCCGCTCACGGTCGCCGTGGTCGCCGGCCCGGCGGACGGCACCCTCGGCCTCGCCCCCGACGGCACCGGCACGTACACGCCGCGGGCCGGCTTCCGGGGCACCGACTCCTTCACCTACCGGGTGTCCGACGGCCAGGGCGGCACCAGCGCCCCGGTCACCGTCACGGTGCGGGTCAACGGCGCGCCCGTCGCGGACGACGACGCGGAGAGCACCCCCACCGACCAGGCCGTCACCCTCGACGTGCGCGACGGGGACAGCGACCCCGACGGCGACCCGCTCACCGTCACCGCGGTGACCCAGGGCGCGCACGGCGCGGTCCGGGTCGACGCCGCGGGGACCGTCACGTACACGCCGTCGACCGGCTGGGCGGGCACGGACTCCTTCACCTACACCCTGTCCGACGGGCAGGGTGCCTCGGCGACCGGCACCGTCACGGTGGTCACCGACAACGCGGACCCCGTCGCGGTCGCCGACGTCCGGGGGACCGGGCCCGGCGTACCGGTCACGGTGGACGTGCTGGCGAACGACACCGACCCGAACGTCACCGGCGCCGACCCCGAGCCCAGCGGGCAGGAGCTGACGCTGTCGGCCCCCGTCGTGGACGACGACGCCGACGGCGAGGCCGCGATCGTCGACGGGAAGGTCGTCGTCACCCCGGCCGACGGCTTCAAGGGCGACATCACGGTCACGTACACCGTCTCCGACGGTGCCGGTGGCAGCGACCAGGGCACCCTGACCGTCACGGTCTCCGACGCGGCCCCGGTCGCGGCGCCCGACGGCCCGGTGACCACCGGCACGGACGCCTCAGTGCTGGTGGACGTCCTGGCCAACGACGTCGACACCAACGACGACCCGCTCGCCGTCGTCCCGGAGACGATCACCGTGCCGACGACCGCCGACGGCCAGGAGCGCGGCACCGCGGTCCTCGAGGGCGGGAAGGTCCGCTACACCCCGCCCGCCGGCTTCGCGGGGACGGTGACGTTCTCCTACACCGCCACCGACGAGCCCGGGAGCACCGACCCGGCCCGCCGGTCCACCACGGTCGTCACGGTCGTCGTGGCAAACGCGGCCCCGGTGGCGAGCCCCGGCACGGCGACGACCGCCTCCGGCACGCCGGTCACCGTCGACGTCCTCGCCGACGTCACGGACGCCAACGTCCCGGGCACCGACCAGCGGCTCAGCGTCACCGGCGCCACCGCGACGGCGGGCGCCGGCGTGGTGGTCGGGACGGACGGCCGGCTCACGGTCACCCCCGCCGCCGGCCACAAGGGCGCGGTGGTCGTCACCTACACCGTCTCCGACGGGGCGGGCGGCACGGCCACGGGCACGCTGACCGTCACGGTCGGCGACGCCGCGCCGGTCGCCGGTCCGGACACCGCGGGCACGCCCTACGCGACCCCGGTCAGCGTCGACCTGCTCGACGACGACACCGACGCCAACGGCGACACCCTGTCGCTCGTGCCGGGCAGCGTCACCGCCCCGGTCGACGGCTCCGGGACGACGCGCGGCACCGTCGAGGTCACGGGCGGGGTGGCCCGCTACACGCCCCCGGCGGGCTTCTCCGGCGTCGTCACGTTCACCTACGAGGTGACCGACGGCGACCTCCGCACCACCGGCACGGTGACCGTCACCGTCGGCGGCGCGCCGCCGGCCGTCGCCCCGGAGACGGTGTCCGTCCCCAGCACGGGCGGCCCGGTGACGATCGACGTGCTCGGCAACGACCGTGACCCGGACGGGGGCCGGCTGACCCTGCTGTCGGTCTCGCAGCCCGAGCACGGGACCGTCGCCATCGTCGACGGCCAGGTCGTCTACACCCCCGAGCCCGGGTACACCGGCGTCGTCACGTTCTCCTACACCGTCTCCGACGGGCAGGGCGGCGTGAGCACGGGGACGGTCACCCTCGACGTCGTCGCCGGTCCCGCCCCGACCGGCAGCCCGGCCCCCGGCGGCGGCGCGGGCGGCGGCGCGGGGTCCGGTGCGGGCCCCGGCACGG
>NZ_JBBEOI010000089.1 GCF_037860755.1 Aquipuribacter hungaricus
CAGGTCCGCCACCGGCGGGCGGTCCGTGCAGGGTCGGCGGCGAGCCGGTCGAGCAGGCGCGGCCACGCACGGGCGGCAGGCCAGCGGCGGGCGACCACGGCCAGGCCGGACCGGTCGAGCATCTGGGCGAGGGCGGCCTGCTCGTCGAACGGCCGCGGCTGGGGCAGCGCGAGGAACGGGGTGCCTGCGGCCGCGACGTCGGCGACAAGGCCGCCGCCGCAGGGACCCACGACGACGTCGGCGGTGCACAGCAGCGGCCAGACGTCGGGCACCCTGCCGTGCTCGACGACCGCCGCGTGGTCGACCGGCTCGTCGTCGACGAGGTCCCCGGCGACGTGCCAGTGCCAGGCGGCGGTCGCGGACGCCGCCTCGCGCACGTCGGAGGCCCGCACCCCGTGCCCGCCCCGCCCGAGCACGAGCACCGCGCAGCGCCCCGCCGGGCAGCCGGTCCGGTCGGTCTGCTGCGGCCGCCCGTCGAAGCGCGAGAACGCCCCGGTCCACCGGGTCCGGGACCTCCTGTCGCGGGAGCCGCTCCCGGCGCCCCGGCGGCTGCGGGGGCCGCGGTCGGCGGAGCCCGGCCAGGGGGCGAGCAGGGCGGTCGCGGTCGCGTAGCCGAGGACGTGGGCGGGGTCGCTGCGGTCGCCGGGCTGGAGGACGGCGACGGTCGGCAGGCCGAGCAGGCGGCCGAGCAGCAGCATCTCCACGGAGACGTCGACGACGAGCAGCCGGCAGCCCGACGCCCGCGCCCAGGCCGCGACCGTCTCGGCCCGCCCGAGCATGCCCGGCTCCCCCAGCGGCGCCCAGTGCAGCGCCCCGCCGGCGGTGGGGTCGGTGACGGCGGGCCCGAGCGCCGGGGCCCGCACGGCGTCCGGCGGCAGCGGCAGCCAGCCGACGCCCTCCGCGGGCTCCCCGCTGCCCATCCCGGTGACCGGCTCGTCCAGGTGCGACGCGACCGCCTCGAGCCGGCGGCGGTGGCCGGACCCGTGGTCGTGCACGTACCAGCCGATCACGCAGCGGCCCGGTACACCTGCACGTACCGCTCGGCCATGACGGACGCGCTCAGGGTCGCCAGCGCGTGGGCGCGGACGCGCGAGCGGTCCATGGCCAGCGCCTCCTGGACGGCGCGCGCCAGGTCGGCCACGTCGTCCGGGGCGGCGAGCACCCCGCCCGCGCCGCCGAGGACCTCGCCGAGCCCGCCCCGGTCGAAGGCGGCCACCGGCGTGCCGCAGAGCATCGCCTCCGCCGCGACGAGCCCGAACGGCTCGTCCCAGCACGGGGTGACCAGGGCGCACGACGCGCCGCCGACGAGCCGGGCCAGCTCGTCGACGCCCAGGTGGCCGGCGTAGCGCGCCCCGTCGCCGAGCAGCGGCGCCACCTGCGAGTCGAAGTACTGCTGGTCGTGGACCGGTCCGGCGAGCACGACCCGGCGCCCCAGCAGCCGTGCCGCCTGCACCGCGAGGTGGGGGGCCTTCTCGGGGACGAGACGGCCGGACCACACCAGGTCCCCGCCGCCGGGGCCCTCGGGCCACAGCGTCGGGTCGACCCCGTTGCCGACGACCTCGACGTCGCCGAGGACGCCGGCCCAGCGGCGGGCGACGTCGGCCGAGACCGCCACGAAACGGCTCGCCAGCGCCCCGTCGACCGCGCCGGCCTCCTGCCACGGGTTGGGCGGGGTGTGCAGCGTGGTCACCATCGGGGTGCTCAGCAGCGAGGCCATCGCCAGCGGCAGGTAGTGGAGGCTGTTGTTGTGGACCAGGTCCAGCCGGTCCACGTCCCGCAGCAGCCGCGACATCGTCTGCTGCATGCAGCGGTGCTCCCAGAGGAAGTGCTCCGGCGGGGCGGCGATGTCGGCCCGCGCGGCCTCGCTGAGCGGCGGCGGCGCGAAGACGGGCACCACGCGGGCGACGGAGCGGTCGCTGTCGCCGTGGGCGTACATGACGACGTGGTGCCCCGCCGAGGTGAGCGACCGGGCCAGGGACCAGGTGTGCGCCTCGAGCCCGCCGGCGAAGGGCTGGGCGACGGGGAAGCGGAGGGCGGCGACGATCCCGATCCGCAGCGGCCGCTGCGCCTGGCCGGCGAGCGGGACGGGCACCGGGAGCGGGACAGCCGACGGGACACCGGTCGGGACAGCGGCCGGGACCGAGCGGGACGACGCGGCCGGGGGCGGGGACGCGGTGGCGTGCCGCACGAGGTCAACCGGGGCGCCGGCCATCCGAGCTCCATCCTGTCGGGCCCGGGGGGCTCCTCCGGCCCCGTGGGCGGGGCAGCGAGCCGGGTGCCGGCTCCTCGCAGGGTACCCATGAGTAGCGCTTCTCCACCCCTCGTCCCGCGACAGGGCTCTGACCAGCACTTTCGTGAGACGGGGGGCTCACGTACCGTGAGCCCCCCCGCCCCTCGGTGGTGTGCTGTGATCAGCGCGTGAGCACCTCGAGCCCGCCGGGCACGTCCCGGCCCCCCGGCACCCCGCGCGCCACGGTCGTCACCATCGTCCGCGGGCGGCTCGACCACCTGGCCCGGCAGGGCTGGGGGCTGGCGGCCCAGGACGACCCCGACCTGTCGTGGGTGGTCGTGCGGATGGGCGGCCCCGACCCGCGGCCGGCGCTGCAGGGGCCCCACCCGGAGCCGGTCGTCGTCGACCTGGAGGTCGCCGAGGGCGAGCCGCTGCCCCTCGCTGCCGCGCGCAACGCCGGGATCGCCGCGGCCACGGCGGCCACGGTCGTGCTCCTGGACGTCGACGCCGTCCCCGGGCCGACGACCGTGCGCCGCTGCGCGGACGCCGCCGAGCAGACCGGCGGCGTCGTCGCGGGTCCCGTGTCGTACCTGCCGGCCGGCGTGCCTGCGACGCCGGACGACCTCCCGGCCATGCCGGCCGCGGGGACGCCGCACACCGCGCGGCCGGTGCCCGCGGACGGCGAGCTCCTCGCCGAGGACCGGTGGGAGCTGTTGTGGACGGTGTCGATGGCCGCCCCCACGGCGCTGCTGCGCGCGGTGGGCGGGTTCGACGAGCGGTACACCGGCTACGGCGCCGAGGACACCGACATGGCGATGCGCCTGCGCGCCAGCGGCGCCCCGCTGCACTGGGTGGGCGGCGCCTGGGCGTTCCACCAGCACCACGAGGAGGTGGGCCGCCGGGACCGGGTGCCGGACATCGTCCGCAACGCCTCGCTGTTCCGGTCCGTGTGGGGCTGGTGGCCCATGGCGGGCTGGCTGCAGGACCTGGCCGCGGACGGCCGGGTCGAGTGGGACCCCGACGGCACGCTGCTGCGCGAGGTCGGGCACGGCTAGCCCCCGGACGCACAGGGGGCCGGCCGACCTCGACGGTCGACCGACCCCCGGGCCGGGCTGGTGGTGCGGGTGGGTCTGGTGCGGGTGCTTCTGGTGCGGGCCGTGCGGGGACCGGGTGGGTCAGCGGCGGCGGCCGAAGCGGCCGCGGTCGCGCGCCTGCTCCTCGGGCTTCTGCTGCTCGCCCTGCTGCGCCCCGAGGACGATGAGCGAGCCGGCGACGGCGGGGATGGCGAACTGGACGAGCTTGAGCTGCTTCATCGCACCGGCGACCTCGGACGGCGTGCTGGCCGAGGGGGTGACGGAGCCCTTGGCGGGGACCTTGCCGGCCTTGCCGACCGTGGCGCCCAGGACACCGGAGTAGGCAGTCAGCGCGAGCGCGACGATGGTGAGGACGAGCTTGACGACGGTGTTGCCGCGCGTGCCCTCCTGGTCGACGACGCGGTCGCGGTTGGCGACGATCAGGCCCGCCCCGCCGACGAGGTGCGCACCGATGGCCACGGCGTTGAAGGGCGCCCAGCGGCCCCACCCGGCGCTGGCCGTGGAGGCGCGCTCGGTCTCGTCGCTGACGGTGCCGGCCGCGCCGTTGAGGCCGATGGCCCCCATCAGCGTGCCACCGAACCAGGCGGCAGCACCGAGGTCGTGCAGGGAGCGGACGAGCGTGTTGCGGTTCTCCATGAGAAGTCCTTCCGAGGGGTTGTCGTCGGGGGCCGCAGTACCCAGCCGACCGGGTCCCATGCAGCGCCGGGCGTGGCGCAGAGGTCCTGCCCGCCCGGGCCTACCGTGGGCCGCCTCTGGAGGAGGTCCACCATGGCCGCTCGGTTCGAGGAGCTTGCCTTCGCCGCCACGCCCCTGGGCGAGGTGAGCCTGCGCCGCAGGGTCGAGCCCACCCTCGGGGTGGACGTGCACGAGGTGAAGCTCGGCGACGAGTTCCTCATGTCCAGCCTGTTCCACGACTCCGAGGTCGCCCTCGCCCACCTGGGCCTGAAGGCGCTGGCCGACAGCCGGGGCGGGCAGGGGTGGGACGTGCTCGTCGGGGGCCTCGGGCTCGGCTGGACGGCGCGGACGGTGCTGGAGGACGACCGGGTGGCCTCGCTCGTCGTCGTCGACGCCCTGGCCGAGGTCATCCGGTGGCACGTAGAGGACCTCGTCCCCGGCGGGGCCGAGCTGGCGCAGGACCCGCGGACGCGCCTGGTGCACGGCGACTTCTTCGCGCTCGCCCGGCACCCCGACGGGCTGGACCCCGACATGCCCGGCCGGCTCTTCGACGCGGTGCTCGTCGACATCGACCACACCCCGGAGCACCTGCTGCACGTCAGCCACGGCGACCTGTACTCCGTCGACGGGCTGCGCCGGGCGGCGCTGCGGCTGCGGCCGGGCGGGGTGTTCGGGCTGTGGTCGGACGACCCGCCCGAGCCCCGGTTCGAGGCGGTGCTGGGCGAGGCGTTCGCGGCGACGTCGTCGCACGTCGTCAGCTTCGCCAACCACCTGACCGGCGGACGCTCCGCCTGCACCGTCTACCTGGGGACCACCGCACCCCCGGCCGGCTGAGCGGCCGGGGAGGCGGTGGCGCACCGGTCAGCAGGACCGGTCGGGCGCGTGGGTCAGGCGCCGCGGCCGGACGCCTGCTGCAGCTCGTCGATCAGCAGGGAGGCGTCGCCCTTGGTGATGCCCTCGGGGATGTCGCGGCCCGCCTCGCGGGCGAGGGTGGTCAGGTAGCTCATCTGGGGGCCGGTGGCGGGCTCGTCGCCGGTCGCCCACTGCTCGACGGGCTTCTCGGCGGAGTCGCCGACCGCCTGGTCGTTGGTGCCGTCGGTGCCGCGGGTGCTGTCCTCGTCCTGGGTCTGGGTCATGCCTCAACCGTAGGCAGCACCTCCGACACATGCCCGTCGAGGCGTGCCCGCCGGGGGGTGCCCGCCGGGCCGGGCCGTCCGTAGCCTGGCGCGGTGGAGCAGCGGGTGAGCCTGGTGACGCTCGGGGTCCGCGACCTGGCGCGGTCGCGACGCTTCTACGGCGCCCTGGGCTGGCACGGGCAGGAGGTCCAGGACACCGTCTTCGTCCAGGCCGGCGGGCTCGTCGTCGTCCTCTGGTCCCGGGCGGACCTGGCCGCGGACTGCGGCGTCGAGGACACCGGCGCCGGCTTCGGCGGCATGGCGCTGGCGCACAACGTCCGCTCCGAGGGCGAGGTGGACGCCGTCCTGGCCGAGGCGGCCGCCGCCGGCGGGACCGTCACCCGACCGGCGGGCCGCACGCCCTACGGCGGCTGGGCCGGGGTGTTCACCGACCCGGACGGCCACCCGTGGGAGGTCGCGCACAACCCGGGCTTCGCGCTCGCCGAGGACGGGTCGGTGGTCCTGCCCGACCTCGGCGGCACGCGCTGGTGACCCGCGACCCACGACCCCGCCCGGGCCGACGGCCTCAGATGCCGATGGCCTGCATCTGGGCGGCGGGGTAGCGGGTCCCCGTGAACGCCTCGGGCGGGGCGGCCGCCTCGATGCGCGCCAGGTCGTCCTCGGTCAGCTCCACCGCCGCCGCGCCGACGTTCTCCGCCAGCCGGTCCTGGCTGCGCGTGCCGGGGATGGGGACGACGTCCTCGCCGCGGGCCAGCACCCAGGCCAGGGCCAGCTGGGCCGGCGTGACGCCCTTGTCCTCCGCGACGCGGGAGACCTCGCGGACCACCGCCATGTTGGCCTCGAAGGCTTCCTCGGCGAACCGCGGGTTCGACCGGCGGAAGTCGTCGTCGGCCAGGTCCGCCGGGGACGTGATCGCCCCGGTGAGGAAGCCTCGCCCGAGCGGGGAGTAGGCGACGACCCCGATGCCGAGCTCGCGCGCGGTGGGCACCACGTCGGTCTCGATGTCGCGGCTCCAGATCGACCACTCGCTCTGCAGCGCGGCGATCGGGTGCACCGCCGCCGCCCGCCGGACGGTGTCGGCCCCCGCCTCGGACAGGCCGAGGTAGCGGACCTTGCCGGCCTGGACGAGCTCCGCCATGGCCCCGACGGTGTCCTCGATGGGCGTCCCCGGGTCGACGCGGTGCTGGTAGTACAGGTCGATGTGGTCGACGCCGAGCCGCTGCAGAGAGGCGTCGCAGGCCCGCCGCACGTAGTCCGGCGACCCGTCGATGGTGCGCGTGCCGTCCTCGTGGACGACGTTGCCGAACTTGGTGGCGAGCACCACCTGGTCCCGCCGGTCGGCCACGGCACGGCCGACGAGGCGCTCGTTGGTGTGAGGGCCGTACATGTCGGCCGTGTCCAGCAGCGTGACGCCGAGCTCGAGCGCCCGGTGGACCGTCGCGACGGACTGCGCGTCGTCGCGGGGGCCGTAGAAGGCGCTCATGCCCATGCAGCCGAGGCCGACGGCGCTGACCTCGAGCGGGCCGAGGTGGCGGGTGGGGAGGCTCACCGGCGCGTCAGTCCCGGTCGGACAGGACCGTCGGGCCCATGAGCGCTGCGGAGTCGTAGATGGTCCGGAACCCCGTCACCCGGTCCCCGTCCAGGTCGATGATGGTCACGCCGGTGTAGGTCACCGCGTGCCCGCCGGCGCGGACCGCCTCCGACGTCCACTCCAGGGCCGCGTGGTTCTCGCCCTCGGTGACCTGCGTGAAGGTCGTGCGGATCTCGTCGAACTGCCGCAGGTACTCGTCGAACAGCGCCGTGATGCCGTCGGGGCCGTACCGGGTGCCGTGGCCGTCGATGCTCTTGACCTCGGCCTCGTCGGTGAACAGCGACGCCATGGGCTCCAGGTCGCGCTTCTGCTCCAGGTGGCGCAGGGCGGCGATGAACTGGCGGGTGGTCTCGTCGCGTACCTCGTGGTCCACAGGTGCTCCTTCGTCCGTCGGTGGGGCACCGCCGTGCACGGCGGCGCCCGCGTCAGGGGCGGGGTACCCAACCGGCGCCGCACGACACGTGGGTCCGGCGCGGCGGGGGTGCCGCCGCACCTAGCAGACCTGGCGGGGCAGGGCGGGGCGAGGGCCTGGTGGCCGGGCCCCGCCGCGAGCACCATGGGCGGCATGCAGCCCGTCGAGCACGCCCCGCTCGACCCGGCCGGCGACCCGGCGGACGACCCCGCCGTCGACGCCGCCGTCCGGGCCTACGTCGCGGCGATCCCCGGCCACCACCGCGCCCTCTACGACCGGGTGCACCGGCTCGTCCTGGAGGCCCACCCCCGGGCGACGGCCGCGATGTCGTACGCCATGCCGTCGTACGTGGTCGGGGGCAGCCGGCTGCACGTGGGCGCGTGGAAGCACGGCCTGTCGTTCTACGGCTGGTCGGAGGCGCGGGACGCCGGCTTCGCGGCGCGCCACCCGGAGCTCGTGGGCAGCAAGGGCACCATCCGGCTGGACCCCGACGCCGCGGCGGGCATCGACGACGACGAGCTGCGCGACTTCTTCCACGCGACCCTGTCCGGCTGAGGGCGCCTGCACGGTCCGTCGCGGGCGGCGGGCCGCAGCACCGGGGTACCGCTAGCCCCCTGTCCCGCGCGCGTGCCGGGCTGGGACCGTCGTGGCGTGACGAGCCCACCCGCACCGGTCCCCCGCCCCGCCCCCGCCCCGGACGAGGCCGTCGTGCGCACGCGCGACCTCCGCCTGCGGGTGGGCGGGCGCGACGTGCTGGCCGGCGCGGACGTGCACGTGGGTCCCGGGGTCACCGGTCTCCTGGGCGCCAACGGCGCCGGCAAGACCACCCTCATCGGCCTGCTCCTCGGCCTGCAGCGGCCGACGTCCGGGGAGATCAGCGTCCTGGGCCTGGACCCCACGGTCGACGGGACCCGGCTGCGACCGCGGGTCGGCTACTCCCCCCAGCTGCAGGTCCTGCCCCCCGACGTCCCCGCCGTCGACCTGGTCTCCCACCTCGCCGAGGTGCAGGGGCTCCCCCGCAGCGCCGCCCGGCAGCGCTCGAGCGACGCGCTGTGGCTGGTCGGCCTGGGCGAGGAGCGCACCCGACGGGTCGGGACGATGTCCACCGGGCAGGTGCAGCGCGTCAAGCTCGCCTGCGCCCTGGCCCACGACCCCCGCCTGCTCGTCCTCGACGAGCCGACCAACGGCCTGGACCCGGTGCAGCGCGAGGACCTGCTCCTGCTGGTCCGCCGGCTCGGCACCGAGCTGGGGATGCACGTGCTGCTGAGCTCGCACCTGCTGGCCGAGGTCGAGCAGGTCTGCGACGCCGTCGTCATCCTCGCCGACGGCCGGGCCACGTCCTCGCGGCTGCGCCAGCCGGAGGCGCACTCCAGCACCCGGCTGCTCGTCCTCGACCCGGGCTCCGCGGCCGCGGTGGAGGCCGGGCTCCGTGCCGCGGGGCTGACCGTCGCCGCGGCGGCCGTCGACGGCAGCACCTCCCCCGCGGGCGACGGCCTCGCGCACCTCGAGGTCACCCTCACCGACCCCCGGCACGAGGCGGTCCTCACGCAGGTCCTCGCCAGCACCGGTGCGGGCGTGCACCGCCTCACCGAGCCGCGCCACGGCCTGGTCGACACGTACCTCGCCACGACAGGAGCCGGATCGTGACCGACGTCCCGCGCACCGCCCCCCGCGGCCCGGAAGAGGCCGCGCGGCTGCTCGACACCGGCTACCGCCCCTACGACGGGCAGCGCTCCGGGGTCGCAGGCGCCGTCGGCAGCCTCGCCCGCTACTCGGTGAGCCGGGGCCTCGGCGTCGGCCGGCCGTTCGGCGGCAAGATCCCGGTCTACCTGGTCATCCTCGTGGCGTACCTGCCCGCGGTGGCGCTGGTCGGGGTCACCATCGTCGCCGGCGACATCTTCGGCACGCCGCTCAACGAGTCGGTGCGCGACTTCTTCGGGCTCACCACGACCGCCGTCGTCGCCTTCGCGGCCCTCGTGGTCCCGGAGCTGTTCTGCACCGACCGGCGCACCGGGATGCTCGGGCGCTACCTGTCGACCCCGCTGACCCGGTGGACGTACCTCGTCGGCAAGGGCCTCGCCCTGCTGGCCCTGCTCGCGATCGTCGCCCTCGGCCCGCCGATGCTGCTCCTGCTCGGCCTGTCCGGGGTGGGCGACGACCCGCCCGCGCTGCTGGACGTCCTCGACCTGGCGTGGCGCGTCCTGCTGGGCGGCGTGCTGCTGTCCCTGCCGCTGGCCGCCGTCGGGGCCGCCGTGTCCAGCCTCACCACCCGCCGCGTCGTCGCCACGGCCGTCATCGCCGTGCTCATGCTGCTGAGCAGCGCGGTCGCCGGGATCCTCTCGGAGTCCGGGTTCCCCGACACCGTCCTGCTCGGCGGGGTGGTGCTGCTCGCCTTCGAGATGCCGTACCGGCTGCTGCTCATGGGCGCCGAGGGCGGCTCGGACCTGTCGCCGGTCCCGCTGCTGCAGCTCGTCTCCGCCTGGCTGGCGTGGGTCCTCGTCCCCGCCGTCGTCGTCGTCCTGTCCTACGCGAGCACGAAGGTGTCCCGATGAGCACGAGCGCCCCCCTGACCTCCTCCGCCCCGCCGGCGACCTCGGCACGCCCGGGGCCGGCAGGCGACGTCGGCGCGACCGACGGCCCGGTCGCCCAGCTGGAGGGCGTGAGCCGCTGGTACGGCAAGGTCGTCGCCGTCTCCGACGTCACCCTCACCCTGCGGCCCGGGGTCACGGCGCTGCTGGGGCCCAACGGCGCCGGCAAGTCGACCCTGCTGCGCCTGGTGTGCGGGCTCACCCGCCCCTCCCGCGGCACGGTCCGCCTGCTCGGCGAGGACCCCCGCCGCCACCCCGAGGTGTACCGGCGCGTCGGCCTCGCCCCGCAGCAGGAGGCCCTGTTCGACCACGAGAGCCCGACCCGCTTCGTCGAGACCGCGGCCCGGCTCGTCGGCCTCGCCGACCCGGTCGGCGCCACCCGCGAGGCGCTGGACCGGGTGGGGCTCGACCCCGCCGACCCCCGGCCGCTGCGCCAGCGCTCGGGCGGGGAGCGCCAGCGCGCCAAGATCGCGCAGGCCATCGTCCACCGCCCGCCGCTGCTCGTCCTCGACGAGCCCGTGGAGGGCCTGGACCCGCGCCAGCGCCTGGCCGTCCTCGACCTGGTCGCCGCGCTCGGGGCGGAGGGCCACACCGTGCTGGTCTCCAGCCACGTCCTCGGCGAGCTCGACCGGATCAGCGACCGCGTGCTCGTCATGGCGCAGGGGCGCGTCGTCGCCGCCGGCACCTCGCACGGGCTGCGCGAGCTGCTCGACGACCGGCCGATGAAGGTCCGCGTCGGCACCGACCGCCCCCGGGCCCTGGCCGCCGCCCTGGTCGGCCTCGACGGCGTGGTGGCGGTGACGCTCGAGCCTCCCGGCGACGGACCGGGCGCCCCCCCGGGCGCGGTCGTCGTCGACACCCTCGCCGCCCCGCTGCTGCGCCGCTCGCTCGCAGCCCGGGCCGTCGACGCCCGCGCCGTCCTGCACGAGGTCCGCGCGCTGGACGACGACCTCGACAGCGTCTTCCGCTACCTGGTGACCCGGTGAGCGCGCCGGGCACGACCGTCGGCGGCGCCGGCGCGGGCACCCCCGGGCGCGGCCCGTCGGGCGCGTCGCTGTGGCTGCTGACCAGCACCATGACGCGCGCCGCGCAGGGACGGCTCCGGCTGGCGCTGTCGGTCGCCGCGGCGCTGGCCCTCGGCGGCATCGGCCTGGCCGTGCGGGCCGGGGCGGACGACGCCGTGGGCGTCCCCGACGAGCTCGTCGCCACCCTGGTCGCCACGCTCGTCCTCACCCTGTACGCGCCGCTCATCAGCCTGGTCCAGGCCGCGTCGGTGGTCGGGGACCTGCGCGACGACGGCACGCTGGTCTACCTGTGGCTGCGGCCGGTGGCTCGCTGGCGCCTGGCCCTGGCGGCGGCCGTCGCGGTGTTCGTCCGCTCGGCCCCGCTCGCGGTCCTCGCGGCCGTCGTCCTGGCGCTCGCGGCCGGGGGCAGCACCGACCTGGTGGTGGCGTCCGGGTACGCCGCGCTGCTGGGCTGCGTCGGCTACGCCGGCCTGTTCTCCTTCCTCGGCCTGGCCGTGCGGCGGGCCCTGGTCTGGGGGCTGGTGTACGTGCTGGTCTGGGAGGGCGTGGTCGGCACCTTCGGCGCGCTGCCCGCCCGGCTCGCGGTGAGCTCGTACTCCACCGCGCTGCTCGCCCACCTGGGCGGCACGCCGGCCCCGGCCCAGGGCGTCGGCCTGGCCTGGGCGTGGGCGGGACCGGTGCTCATCGCCCTGGTCGCGCTCGTCGCCTCCCACCGGCGGCTGGTCAGGGGCGAGGTGGCCTGACGGGCACGCCGCCAGCGGCGCGGGCGCAGGTGCGTGCCCGCCGCGCAGGGCTGATGCTGGGCGCATGACCCGGACCGTGCTCGTCGCAGGTGCGTCCGGCTTCATCGGCTCCCACCTGTGCCGCGCCCTGGTGCAGGAGGGCCACGAGGTGCGCGCCATGACGCGGCACCCGGAGACCTACGACGGCGCCGGGACCGCGGTCGCCGGCGACGTGGCCGACCCCGGGGCGCTGGCCGAGGCGCTCGCGGGCGCGGACGCCGCCTACTACCTCGTGCACTCGCTGGACTCCGCCGACTTCGAGGACAAGGACGCACAGGCTGCCCGCAACTTCGCCGCCGCCGCCCGCGACGCCGGGGTGCAGCAGATCGTCTACCTCGGGGGCCTGGGCCGCGACGGCGAGGAGCTGTCCCCGCACCTGCGCTCGCGCCGGGAGGTGGAGCACCTGCTCGCCGAGGCCGGGGTCCCGGTCACCACGCTGCGGGCGGCCGTCGTCGTCGGCCACGGCGGGATCTCCTGGGAGATCACGCGCCAGCTCGTCGACCACCTGCCGGTGATGATCACCCCGAAGTGGGTGGACACGAAGACCCAGCCCATCGCCCTGCCGGACGTGGTCCGCTACCTCGTCGGGGTCCTCGGCAACGAGAAGGCCGTCGGGCGCACGTTCGAGATCGGCGGCCCCGACGTCCTGCGCTACATCGACATGCTGCGCCGGGCGGCCCGGATCAAGCACAAGCCGATGCCACGCATCCCGGTGCCGCTGCTCACCCCGCGCCTGTCGTCGTACTGGCTGTCGTTCGTCACCGACGTCGACACCAAGACCGCGCGCACCCTCGTGGACTCCATGACCACCGAGGTCGTCGTCCAGGACCGGTCCATCTACGATGTCGTGCCCGGGGAGACCATGGGCTACGACGACGCGGTGAGGCTCGCGCTCGACGAGCGCGAGGAGGCCGAGGCCTCGCGCGAGCCGGCGTGAGCGTCGTGGCCGGCGCCCGGCGCCGCCTCACCGCCCTGCTGGCGCCCGCGCTCATCGACAAGGTCGAGCGCGACCACACCGAGCCCGACGAGCGCTTCCGCCGGCGCCGCATCGTGGCGGGGATCGTCCTCGTCGTCGGGGCGGTCCTGCTCGGCGTCTCCCTGGGGGTGGAGCCCGGCGACCCGACGTTCTACCCGCTCACCCTGCTGGTGGCGGCGACGTGGGTCATCGGCGGCCTGGCGTCGGGGCCGCTGCACCTGGGCCGCATCCCGTTCCGCGGCACCCTGCGCCGCCCCGTCCTCACCCCCGTCGCGCTCGGCCTGGCCGCCGGGGGCGTCTTCGTCCTGGGCGCCCTCGTGGTCCGCCAGATCCCCCCGCTGGCCGGCTACGTCGACGAGGTCCTCGCCCACGCCACCGAGGGGTACCTGCCGCTCATCGCCTTCGTCACGCTCGTCAACGGGGTCGCGGAGGAGATCTTCTTCCGGGGCGGGCTGTTCGCCGCCATCGGCCGCCGGCACCCGGTGGTCATCTCCACGCTGGTCTACGCCACCGCCACGGTCGCCACCGGCAACCCCATGCTCGTCTTCGCCGCGCTCGTCCTCGGCGTGGTCTTCGGCCTCCAGCGGCGCGCCAGCGGCGGCGTGCTCGGCCCCGTCCTCACGCACGTGACGTGGTCCTCGGTCATGCTCTTCGTCCTGCCGCGCCTGTTCGGCTGACCGCGTGCGCACGGCTCCCCCGCCCGGCCCCGCCGGCGCGGCCCCGGTGCAGCTGCGGCTGGTGAGGACCCCCCCGGTGGCCACCGCACCGCTGCTGCGATGGCTCGCCGCCCACGCCGTGCCCGGCGTCGAGGTCCACGACCCGCTGACGGGCGGGCACACCCGGCTGGTCCCCACCGCCGCGGGCCCGGCGACGGTGACGGTCCGGCTGCCCGCCGACGACGCGCCGGCCGTGGTGGCCACGGTGACCCTGCCGCCCGGCGGCGACCGCGCGACCGGCCTGGCGGAGGTCGCACGGCGGCTGCACGGCTGGCTCGACCTGGGCACCGACCCGGTCGTCGTCGACGCCTGGCTGGCGCGCGACCCGGTGCTCGCGCCGCTGGTCTCGGCGCGGCCGGGGCTGCGGGTCCCCGGGTCCGTCGACGGCCTGGAGACGGCGCTCTTCGCGGTGCTCGGGCAGCAGGTGTCGCTGGGCGCGGCGCGCACCTTCGCCGGCCGGCTGATGGCGGCGTTCGGCACCCCCGCCCCCTCGTCGGGCGACCTGGGGCTGCGGTCGCTGCCGTCGGCCGACGCGCTCGTCGAGGCCGGCCCGGAGGCGCTCCAGCGCG
>NZ_JBBEOI010000090.1 GCF_037860755.1 Aquipuribacter hungaricus
TGACCGCCCCCGGGTCGACCTGGCGGCACGGGCCGGGCTGCTGGGCGCGGGTGCGCCGACGGCCGACGGCGGGGGCGGAGCAGGCCCGGCCGTGGTGCGCACGGTCACCGAGCTGCTGGCGGGGGCGTGCGGCGCCACCTGGTTCGTCACCGCCCAGCACGCCCTCCCGCTCGCGGTCGTGGGCGCCGCCCGGGACGCCCCGGCCGCCCGGGACCACGTCGGCCCGCTGAGCACCGGGACCGAGCTCGCGGCCGTGGCGGTGTCGCACGTCCGGCGCCCCGGCCCGCCCGCCGTGACGGCCCGGCGCGACGGCGACGGCTGGCTGGTCGACGCACGGTCGGCTGGCTCACGGCGTGGGGCCTGGCGGACGTGCTGCTGCTGGCGGCCCGCGGCGACGACGACCTGGTCCTGGCGATGCTGCCGGCGCACGACCTACCCGGCGCCGCGTCGGGGGAGCCGCTGCGGCTGGCGGCGATGCAGGCCAGCCGCACGACGACGCTGGCGCTGGACGGGCTGCGCGTCGGACCGGAGCAGGTCGTCGACGTGGTGCCCGCCGGGGAGTGGCTCGCCCTGGACACCGCGCGCACCGCGAACGTCGGCCCGGCGGCCTTCGGGCTGCTCGCCACGGTGTGCCGGCACCTGGTGCGGGCCGCCGGGCGCCCGGGGACCGCGGCGGCCGCCGACGTCGCCCTGCAGGCCGCCGAGCAGGGCTCGGCGCTGCGGCAGGAGGCGTACGGCCTGCTGGACGGGGTGCCGGTCACCGAGGAGGTGCCGCGCCGGCTCCGGCTGCGGGCCGAGACGCTCCACCTGCTGCAGAGCACGTCCGGCGCCCTGGTCGCGGCGTGCGCGGGTGCCGGCATGTCGCTGGACGCCCCGGCGCAGCGCCTGGCACGGGAGGCGCTGTTCCACCTCGTGCAGGCCCAGACCGGGCCGGTGCGGGAGGCGACCCTGGAGGTGTGGGCCGGGCGGCAGGGGCGCTCCTAGCGCTCCTGCCCGTGCTCCTTCTCCCACGCGGTGAGCGAGCGCTCGAGGGCCTTCATGATCTCGAACACCTGGCTCGGCGGGATCCGCACCCGGGAGACGACGCGGGCGGTCGTGCCCTCGGGGCTCATCGGGGCCACGAGCGCGGCGAAGTCGAGGGTGAAGATGTCCTTGCCGTGCCAGACGCGGACGAAGTCGGCGTAGTCGCCGCCGGCCATCTCGTCGGGCATGTTGACCCGGATCTGCCCGGGACCCGGCGTGGGCTCGCTCACGGCTGCTCGCTCTCCGCCGCCATGACGGCCGCGCCGATGATGCCCGCCTCGTTGCGCAGCTCGGCGGGGACGATGGTCGTGCGGAGCTCCAGCAGCGGCAGGAACTTCTCGTGCTTCTTGCTGACCCCGCCGCCGACGACGATGAGGTCCGGCTGCAGGATCGTGTCCAGCAGCGTGTAGTACTTCTGCAGCCGCTTGGCCCAGTCTTTCCACGACAGGTCCTCGCGCTCCCGGGCGCTGTCGGCGGCGCGGCTCTCGGCGTCGACGCCGTCCAGCTCGATGTGGCCGAGCTCGGTGTTGGGGACCAGCAGGCCGTCGACGAACAGCGCGCTGCCGATGCCGGTGCCGAGGGTGGTGACGAGCACGACGCCCTTCACGCCGCGGCCGGCGCCGAAGCGGATCTCGGCGAGCCCGGCGACGTCGGCGTCGTTGGCCACGAGCACCGGCCGCTCCAGGGCGGCGCCGATGAGCTCCGCGGCCGGCGCGCCGATCCAGTCGGCGTGCACGTTGGCCGCCGTCGTCGTCACGCCCTGGCGCACGACGGCGGGGAAGCCCACGCCGACCGCGCGGACGGTGGGCTCGGGCCCGGCCGCCACGACCGCGTCGACGACCTCGTCGGCGACCCGGGCGACGTCGTCGGGGCGGGCCTGCTCCGGGGTGGGGATGCGGACGCGCTCGGCGACGAGCTCCCCGGCGTCGACGTCGACGACCGCGGCCTTGATGCCGGAGCCGCCGATGTCGAGCCCCACGGCCAGCCGCCCGCTCACAGGGCCACCCCGTCGCTCGGCAGGGTGAGCAGCTCGGGGCCGCTGTCGGTGACGAGCACCGTGTGCTCGAACTGCGCGGTCCACGAGCCGTCGACGGTGACCGCCGTCCAGCCGTCGTCCCACATCGTGTGCTGAGAGGCTCCGAGGGTCAGCATGGGCTCCACCGTGAAGGTCATCCCAGGTTCGATGACGGTGTCGTGGTCGGGGGCGGCGTCGTAGTGGGGGATGACGAGGCCGGAGTGGAACGCGGTGCTGATGCCGTGGCCGGTGAAGGCCGCGACGTCGCCGTAGCCGAACCGGTCGGCGTACTTCTCGATGACCCGGCCGATGACGTTGACCTGCCGGCCGGGCAGCGCGGCCCTGATGCCCCGCATGGTGGCCTCGCGGGTGCGCTCGACGAGCAGGCGGACCTCCTCGTCCACCTCGCCGACGCAGAACGTGGCGTTGGTGTCGCCGTGGACCGCGGTGCCGTCGACGTCGAGGTACGCGGTGATGTCGACGTTGACGATGTCGCCCTCGAGCAGCTCGGTGCTGTCGGGGATGCCGTGGCAGATCACCTCGTTGACCGAGGTGCACAGCGACTTCGCGAACGGCGGCGAGCCGTGGCCCGGGTAGCCGAGCGTCGACGGGTAGGCCCCGTGGGAGACCAGGTACTCGTGCCCCACCCGGTCCAGCTCGTCGGTCGTCACCCCCGGCGCGACGGCGCGGCCGACGGCCTGCAGGGCGTCGGCGGCGAGCCTGCCGGCCACCCGCATGGCGGCGACGGTGGTCTCGTCCTGCACCGCCGGACCGGTGTACCGGGCCGCCCGTGCCTGGTCGACGTACTCGGGCCTGCGGATGTGGGCCGGCACCGTGCGGCGCGGTCCCACCCGGCCCGGGCGGACCCGCGGGCGTGCAGTCGTCGTCGGCATGCGCGGGAGTCTAGGTGAGGCCCCCGTCGCGGCGCCGCCGCCGACCGTGGTCAGGACTCAGCTCTTCCACTTCTCGTCGTCCTCGTCCCAGGCCTCGGTGCGGGCGGCCGCGGTGCTCAGCGCCTGCTCGGCCTCGGCCTGCGTCGCGTACGGACCCATGAGGTCGGTGTAGTGCGACTGACGGCCCTGCTCGACCTGCTTCGTCTTGGTGTTGAACCAGAACTGCTGCGCCTCGTCGGTCATGGCGGGTGTCCTCTCGTGCGGTCGGGTCGTGGTCCTCGGGCGTGCGGTGCTGTGGGTCAGCGGTGGAGGGCGGGCAGCACGTCGCGGCCGAAGACCTCGAGGAACTCGCGCTGGTTGCGGCCGACGTTGTGCAGGTAGACCTTGTCGATCCCGGCGTCCAGGAAGGTCTGGATGTACGCGCGGTGCTCGTCGGGGTCGGCGCTGACGACCATCCGGCCCTCGAAGTCCTCGGCCCGCACGAGCTGCGCCATCGCGGCGAAGTCGTGGGGGGAGCGGATGTCGGCCTTGGGGAACTTCATGCCGCCGTTCGGCCACTGGTCGAGGGCGTTGGCGAGCGCCTGCTCGTCGGTCTCGGCCCAGCTGAGGTGGAGCTGGAGGACCTTGGGCATGGCGTCGGGGTCCTTGCCCTCCTCGCGGGCGCCCTCGGCGAACTTGGTGAGGATCATGTCGATCTTGCTCAGCGGGGCGCCGACGGTGATGAGCCCGTCGCAGTACTTCCCGGTCCGCTTGCTGCTCACCGGGCCGGCGGTCGCGACGTAGATCGGCGGGGCCTGCTCGGGCATGGTCCACAGCCGGGTGGACTCCATCCGGAAGTGCTCGCCGGCGAACTTGGTGTCCTTGCCGGCGATGCTCGCGTCGAACAGCTGGCGGATGAGCCGGACGGCCTCGAACAGCATCGACACCCGCTGCGGGCCCTCGGGCCAGTACCCGCCGACGACGTGCTCGTTGAGCGCCTCGCCGGAGCCGAGGCCGAGCCAGTGCCGGCCGGGGTACATCGCCTCGGTGGTGGCGGCCGCCTGCGCGACCAGGGCCGGGTGGAAGCGGAAGCTCGGGCAGGTGACGCCGGGTCCCATGTCGCCGGTGGTCCGCTCGCCCAGCGCGGCGATGACGTTCCAGACGAACGCCGCCTGCCCCTGCTGCGGCACCCACGGGGCGAAGTGGTCGGCGACCATCGCGCCCACGAACCCGTGCTGCTCGGCCAGCGCCGTGAGCTCCACCGCCTCGGTGGGGTGGAACTGCTCGAGCATCGTCGCGTAGCCGACGAGGGAGTCGGACAGGGAGCGGAAGGCCATGCACGGACGCTAGCCCCGGGACGGCGGCGCGCGCCTCCGCGCAGGGCGTGCTGCGTCGTGGGACCTGAGCGGGGTGGCCGGCGTGGGTGACCCCGTCCTGGTCCCAGGACCGGGTCGGGAGGCGGATGCGAGCGAGCCCGAGATGGTCGGCCCCGCTCACCGCTTCGTACCCCGAGAGTGCGAGCGGGCCCGAGATCGTCGGCAGCGCTCGCCACTTCGCCCCCCGAGAGTGCGAGCGGGCCCGAGATCGTCGGCGCCGCTCGCCGGTCCGCAGTGCCCTGGTGCAAGCACGCCCGAGATCAGCCGTTCCGCTCGCCGCGACGGGGGTCGACCGCGAGGGCGCCCCGCTCGGGCGCGCGCACGGCGGAGTCTGGCACATCGTGTAACTCAAACGTTACGCTTTACGGGTGCAGGTGGCAGAGGCGGTAGCAGACCCCGTGCGGCGGCGGGTCCTGGAGCTGTTGCGCGACGAGGACCTCCCGGCCGGGGACCTGGCCGCCGCGTTCGACGTGTCCCGCCCTGCGGTCAGCCGGCACCTGCGGGTGCTGCGGGAGGCCGGGCTGGTCCGGGTCGAGGTCGTGGGCCGACGACGGGTGTACGCGCTAGACCGGGGGCCCCTGGCGGAGCTGGATGACTGGCTCGGCCAGTTCCGCCCGCTGGTCACCGGCGGGGGCGCCGTCGCGGCCACGACGGCGAGCAGCCCAGCGAGCACCGGGGCCGTGACCGGGTCGAGCGCCCCGCATGACCGCACCATCGCACGCGCGCAGGGCCCGGCCGCACGGCTGGACGCCCTGGGCACCGAGCTGCGCCGCGGGCGCAGGGGACGCGACGACGACAGGAGGCGCGATGACGGCACAGGACGGGACGTCGGCAGGCGGGACGTCAGGCAGCGGGACGTCGGGGAGCGGGACGGCGACGGGGGGCGCGGCGGGCGGGACGACGCCGCCGCCGCCGCAGGGTGAGGGGCGGCTGCTCGTCCTGCACCGTAGCTACCCGGACCCGGTCGAGGACGTCTGGGCGGCCCTGACCCAGAGCGACCGGCTCGCCCGGTGGCTCGGCACCTGGACCGGCGAGGGCGGGGCCGGCGGCACGGTCGAGTTCACCTGGACAGGCGAGGTCGACGCCGGGGGAGAGGTCGCCCCGCCCGCCACGGTCACGGTCCACGAGTGCGACCCGCCGCGCCGGCTCGTGGTGGACCTGCCCGAGTCGGACGACCAGGTGTGGACCCTCGAGGTCGACCTGGCACCCGACGGTCCGGGGACCGCGCTCACCTTCCGGCAGCAGCTCGGAGCAGGGTGGGACGGCGGCGACATCGAGGCGGGCTGGTCCTGGTACCTCGACAAGCTCCGGGCTGCCCTGGCGGGGGAGCCGATGCCGGCGTGGGAGCCCCCCGCGGGGACCAGCGGCGACTGACTCAGGCAGACGGTAAGGCCCGACACGGACGGGCTGGACGGGCCGGACGGGCCCGACGAGCCGGCCCGACGAGGCTCAGGCGTCGAAGCTGTGGGCGGCGTCCGGGAAGGACCCGTCCTCGACCTCGGCGGCGAACGCCGCCGCCGCCCCGCGGAGCACGCCGCGCATGTCGGCGTACCGCTTGACGAACGACAGCCGGCTGTCGTCGTTGAGCCCGGCCATGTCCTGCCAGACGAGCACCTGCGCGTCGCAGTCCGGGCCCGAGCCGATGCCGACCGTCGGGACGGCGAGCACCTCGCGGATCCGGGACGCGACCGGCGCCGAGACCATCTCCAGCACGACCGCGAAGGCACCCGCGTCGGCGACGGCGACCGCGTCGGCCACCGTGCGCTCCGCGGCGGCGTCGTCGCGGCCCGCCACCCGGTAGCCGCCGATGGCGTGCTCGGCCTGCGGGGTGAAGCCGACGTGGCCCATGACCGGGATGCCGGCGGCCACGATGGCGGCCACCCGGTCGCGGGCACGGACGCCGCCCTCGAGCTTGACCGCGTGGGCGCCGGCCTTCATGAGCGCCGCGGCAGCGGTCACGGCCTGGGCGTCGGAGGCCTCGTAGGAGCCGAACGGCAGGTCGGCGACGACGAGCGGGCGCTGCGTGCCCCGGGCGACCGCGGCCACGAGCGGCAGCATCTCCTCCAGGGTCACCGGCAGGGAGCTGGAGTAGCCGTAGACGACGTTCGCCGCGGAGTCGCCGACGAGCAGCACCGGGATGCCGGCCTCCTCGAGCACCCCCGCGGTGGTCGCGTCGTAGGCGGTGAGCATCGCCCAGCGGCGGCCCTCGGCCTTCCAGCGGGCCAGGTGGGGCACCCGGACGCGGGTCGGACGCCTGGCCGCGGTGTCGCTCGTCTGGCTCATCGCGCCCATGCTCCCAGACGGCCCGCGCGCCCGGCCGCAGCGACGGCCGCCGCCCGTCGGCCAGAGCCCGGCCCCCGGGACCTCAGTCGCGCGCGGCCGGCTCCACCCAGCGGTTGGTCACCGGCAGGCGACGGTCGCGGCCGAACGCCTTGGCGCTGACCTTGGTGCCCGGCGGGTACTGCCGGCGCTTCCACTCCGCGCGGTCGACCATGCGCACCACCCGGTCGACGAGCTCCTCGGAGGCGCCGCGCGCGACCAGGTCGGCGTGGCCGAGGTCGCCGACGACGTAGCCGTCCACGACCGCGTCGAGCAGCTCGTAGTCCGGCAGCGAGTCGGAGTCGACCTGGCCCGGGCGCAGCTCGGCGGACGGGGCCTTGTCGATGCTGCTCTCGGGGATCGGCGCCTGCTCCCCGCGCGAGAGGGCGTCGGCGTTCCGCCAGCGGGCGAGCCGCCACACCAGGGTCTTGACGACGTCCTTGATCGGCGCGAACCCGCCGACCGCGTCGCCGTAGACCGTCGAGTACCCGGTCGCGAGCTCGCTCTTGTTTCCTGGGGCGAGGACGAGCTGGCCCTCGCTGTTGCTGATCCCCATGAGGACGACGCCGCGGACCCGCGCCTGGACGTTCTCCTCGGCGAGCCCGGCCAGGCCGAGGCCGTCGACGAAGGCGTCGACCATCGGCTGCACCGGCACCACGCGGTGGCGGGTGCCCTGCCGGTGGGCGAGCTCGGCGGCGTCGGACAGCGAGTGCTCGGAGGAGTAGCGGGTGGGCATGGCGACGGTGTGGACGTGCTCGGCACCGAGCGCGTCGACCGCCAGGGTGGCGACCAGCGCGGAGTCGATGCCGCCGGAGAGGCCCAGCACCACGTCGGTGAAGCCGTTCTTGCGCGCGTAGTCGCGCAGGCCGAGCACGAGGGCGCGGTAGACCTCCTCGCACTCCTCCACCGGCTCGACCGGGACCGGACGCAGCCGGCCCTGCGGCTCGGGGCCGGCGTCGGCGTGGACGACCACGCGGTCGTAGAGCCGGCCGGGGCCCTCGTCGGTGGCGCCGGCGGGCAGGTCGAGGTCGACGACGAGGACGTGCTCGACGAACTGCGGCGCGCGGGCGAGCACCTCGCCGTCGGGGGCGACGACGAGGGACTGCCCGTCGAAGACCAGCTCGTCCTGGCCGCCGACGAGGTTGACGTAGGCCACGGTGCAGCCCGTCTCGGCGGCTCGGGAGCGGCACAGGTCGTAGCGGACCCGGTGCTTGCCCTGCTCGTACGGGCTGGCGTTGACGACGAGCACGAGGCCCGGGTCGTGCTCGGCCTCCGCGAGCTGGGCGGTCACCCCGCCGTCGCGCCACAGGTCCTCGCAGACGAGGACCGCGACGTCGACGCCCCGCACCACGACCCGCTGCCCGTGCGTGCCGGGGGCAAAGATCCGCTGCTCGTCGAACACGCCGGAGTTGGGCAGGTGGTTCTTGGCGTAGCGGGCGACGACCTCGCCGCCGTGCAGCACGGCTGCGCAGTTCTGGCTGGCCAGGCTCGGCAGCCCGGTCCGCTGCACGTCGCGGCCGGCGGCGTCCACGTCCTGGTCGAGGTAGCCGACGACGACCACGACGTCGCCGTGCCCGTCCTCGGCGACCACGCGCGCCAGGTCGGCCACGGCCTGCCGCGAGGCGGCGACGAACGAGGGCCGCAGGGCGAGGTCCTCCACGGGGTAGCCGGTCACGCACATCTCCGGCAGGGCGACGAGGTCCGCCCCGGCGGCGGCGGCCTCGGCGACCGCGGCGCGCGCCCGCGCCACGTTGGCGGCGAGGTCGCCGACGACGGTGTCGACCTGGGCGAGCGCGAGGCGCAGTCGGGGCACCAGCCCAGGCTAGCCAGCAGCGCGCCGCCGCCCGCGGGGTGCCGTCGGCGGCGCCACCGGCCGCGGGTCCGGCCCACGCACTACCGTGCAGCCATGGACCGTCAGCAGGAGTTCGTCCTCCGCACCGTCGAGGAGCGGGACGTCCGGTTCGTCCGGCTCTGGTTCACCGACGTGCTCGGCTCGCTCAAGTCCGTGGCGGTCGCCCCCGCGGAGCTCGAGGCCGCCTTCACCGAGGGCATCGGCTTCGACGGCTCGACCATCGAGGGCCTGGCCCGGGTCGTGGAGTCGGACATGCTCGTGCGCCCGGACCCGTCGACGTTCGCGGTGCTGCCGTGGCGCGGCGGCCCCGACGGGCGGCAGGGGACCGCGCGGATGTTCTGCGACGTCCTCACCCCCGACGGGCTGCCCGCCCCGCAGGACCCCCGCCACGTCCTCAAGCGCACGCTGGCCAAGGCCGCCGAGGCCGGGTTCAGCTTCTACACGCACCCCGAGATCGAGTTCTACCTGTTCGAGAAGGACCTCGACGCGCAGGGGATCCCGGTCCCGGTCGACCAGGCGGGCTACTTCGACCACGTCCCCGCCGGCGTCGCCCACGACTTCCGCCGCGAGGCGATCACCATGCTGGAGGCGCTCGGCATCTCGGTGGAGTACTCCCACCACGAGAACGGGCCGGGCCAGAACGAGATCGACCTGCGCTACGCCGACGCGCTGTCCACGGCCGACAACATCATGACCTTCCGCACCGTGGTCAAGGAGGTGGCCTTCGCCCAGGGCCACCAGGCCTCGTTCATGCCGCGCCCTCTGGCCGGGCTGCCCGGGTCGGGGATGCACACGCACCTGTCGCTGTTCTCCGGCGAGGCGAACGCCTTCCACGCCGACGGCGCGGAGTACCAGCTGTCGACGACCGGCCGCTCGTTCATCGCCGGCCTGCTGCGGCACGCCCGCGAGATCACCGCCGTCACCAACCAGTGGGTGAACTCCTACAAGCGGCTGTGGGGCGGCAGCGAGGCGCCGTCCTACGTCTGCTGGGGCCACAACAACCGCTCCGCGCTGGTCCGGGTCCCGATGTACAAGCCGAGCAAGGGCCAGTCGACGCGGGTGGAGTACCGCGCCCTGGACCCGGCGACCAACCCCTACCTGGCCTTCGCGGTGCTGCTCGCCGCCGGCCTCAAGGGCGTCGAGGAGGGCTGGGAGCTGCCCGCCGGTGCCGAGGACGACGTGTGGGAGCTCACCGACTCCGAGCGCCGCTCGCTCGGCATCGAGCCCCTGCCCGGCAGCCTGTCCGAGGCGATCAGCGTCATGGAGGGCTCCGAGCTCGTCGCGGACACCCTCGGCGAGGGCGTCTTCGACTTCTTCCTGCGCAACAAGCGGGCGGAGTGGGACGACTACCGGCGCGAGATCACGCCCTTCGAGCGGCGCCGCTACCTGCCGCTGCTGTGACCCGGCACTGATGGGTCCCGGCACGGGCGAGGTCGACGGGCGCCGGCAGGACTCGCTGCGCGCGCACGTCGCGCGGGCCGGCTTCGTCGACATCGGCACCGCCCTGGCGCGCCTGGGCGAGCTGTCGCGCTCCGAGCTCGGCTCGTGGGCGCTGGCGGAGCTGCTCGGCGACACCGCCGACCCGGACGCGGCCCTTCTCGGCCTGGTCCGCCTGGTGGAGGTCGCCGACCAGGACCTGTGCGGCCGGCTGCGGGACGTCGTCGTCGACGACCGGGAGGACGACGGGCCCGGCCCGCTGCGCCGCCTGGTGAGGGTCCTCGGCGCCAGCCGCGCGCTCACCGACCACCTGGTCCGGTACCCGGCGTCGTGGCGGCTCGTGCTGCGCGACGGGCTCGCGATGGAGGCGGGGGAGCGGCGCGAGGCCATGCTCGCCGCCGTGCGCGGTCGCGAGGGCACCGCGGCGCGCGACGCGCTCAAGGTCGCCTACCGCGACCAGCTGGTCGCCGTCGCGGCCACCGACCTGTGCGCCCCGGACGCCGCCGCCGTGCTCCCGCGCGTGGGGGCGGCGCTGGCGGACATGGCCGACGCGGCGCTGGTGGCCGCGCACGCCCTGGCCACGTGGGAGGTCGCGCAGGCCGACCAGGTCCGCCTGACCGTGGTCGCGCTGGGCAAGACCGGCGCCCGGGAGCTCAACTACATCTCCGACGTCGACGTGCTCTACGTCTGCGAGCCCGTCGAGGGCGGCACGCTGGACGAGGGGGACGCCCAGACCGTCGGGGCGCGGCTCGCGGCCGCCATCGGGCAGGTGTGCGGCGGGACGACCCCCGAGGGCTCGCTGTGGGAGGTCGACGCCGCGCTGCGCCCCGAGGGCAAGCGCGGCCCGCTCACCCGGTCCCTGGCCAGCCACGTCGCCTACTACGAGCGCTGGGCGGAGCCCTGGGAGTTCCAGGCGATGCTCAAGGCGCGGGTCGTCGCCGGCGATGAGGAGCTCGGCCGGCGGTGGTTAGACGCCGTCGGGCCGATGGTGTGGCAGGTCACTGAGCGCGAGGGGTTCGTCGAGTCCGCCCGGGCGATGCGCCGCCGGGTGGTCGAGCACATCCCCGCCAAGGAGGCCGACCGCCAGCTCAAGCTCGGCCGCGGCGGGCTGCGCGACGTGGAGTTCTCCGTGCAGCTGCTCCAGCTGGTCCACGGCCGCACCGACACCCGGCTGCGCGCCCCCGGCACGCTCGTCGCCCTGGAGGCGCTGACGGCGCACGGCTACATCGGCCGGGACGACGGCTCCGAGCTCGACCGCGCCTACCGGTTCCTGCGGGTGCTGGAGCACCGGCTGCAGCTGCAGCGCCTGGCCCGCACCCACGTCCTGCCCGACCGTCCCGAGGGCTGGCGCCGCCTCGCCCGGCTCGTGCTGCGCCCGGGTGCGGACGCCGACGACCTGCGGACCCGGTGGGCGGAGACCGTCCGTGCCGTCACGCGGCTGCACGAGAAGCTGTTCTACCGGCCGCTGCTGACCGCGATCGCCTCGCTGTCCACCGACGAGGTCCGGCTCACCAGCGCCGCGGCGTCGGCGCGGCTGCAGGCCCTGGGCTACCGGGACCCGGCCGGCGCGCTGCGGCACATGGAGGCGCTCACCGGCGGGGTGAGCCGGCGCGCGGCGATCCAGCGCACCCTGCTGCCCGCCATGCTCGGCATGTTCGCCGACGCCGCGGACCCCGACGCGGGCCTGCTGTCGTTCCGCCGGATCTCCGACGAGCTCGGCACCACCCACTGGTACCTCAAGATGCTGCGCGACTCTGCCGGCGCGGCCGAGCGGTTCGCGCTCGTGCTCGGCTCCGGCAGGCTGCTGGGGGCGCTCATCGAGAGGGCCCCCACCACGTCGGCGCTGTTCGACTCCGACGACCGGCTCGTCCCGCCCACGCACGCCTCGCTGCTCGCCGAGGCCCTGGCCGTGGCGCAGCGTTCGGCCGGGGCGGAGGAGGCCGTCGCGTCGCTGCGCGCGATCCGCCGCCGCGAGGTGGTGCGCACGGGCGTCGCCGACGTCACCGGACTCGTCGACGCCGCGGCCGCCGGGCGCGCCCTGGCCACCGCGGACGCGGTCACCGTCACCGCTGCCGTCCAGGTGGCCGCCCGCGAGGCCGCGCTCGCCCGCGGCGCCGCCACCGACGTCACGGGCGCCCTGGACGCGCTGCCGACCCGGCTGCTCGTGCTCGTCCTGGGCCGCCTCGCCGGCGGGGAGTCCAGCTACGGCAGCGACGTGGACGTGGTGCTCGTCCACGACCCGCGCGAGGGCGCCGACGCCAAGGAGGCCGCCGACGTCGCCCGAGAGGTGATGACCCGGGCGCGGGAGCTGCTCCGCCGGCCCGGGGCCGAGCCCCCCGTGGAGCTGGACGCCGGGCTGCGGCCGGAGGGGCGCAACGGCGAGCTCGTCCGCAGCCTGGAGGCGATGCGCGCCTACTACGGCCGCTGGTCGGTCCCCTCGGAGCACCAGGCGCTGCTGCGGGCCAACGTCCTCGTCGGCGACGCGGGGCTCGCGGCCCGGTTCACCGAGGTCATCGACCCGCTGCGCTACCCGGTGGGCGGGCCCTCAGCGGAGGCCCTCGCGGAGATCCGGCGCATCAAGGCCCGGGTGGAGTCCGAGCGGCTGCCCCGCGGCGCCGACGCCCGGCGGCACGTCAAGCTCGGCCGGGGCGGCCTCAGCGACGTGGAGTGGACGGTCCAGCTGCTGCAGCTGCGCCACGCCCACGAGCTGCCCTCGATGCGCACGGCCTCGACCGGCGAGGCGCTGGCCGCCGCCCGGGACGCGGGGCTGCTGTCGCCGGCCGACGCCGAGACGCTCGAGGTGGCCTGGCGGCTGGCGTCGCGCCTGCGGGACGCCATGACGCTGTGGCGCGGCCGGTCCACCGACTCCCTGCCGACGGACCGGCGGGACCTCGACGGGGTCGCGCGGCTGCTCGGGCACGGGCCGGGCATGGCCTCGACGCTGGAGGAGGACTGGCTGCGCGCGGCACGGCACGCGAGGGCCGTCATGGAGCGGGTCTTCTACGGCTGGTGAGCGCCGCCGGTCCTAGCGGGCGGGGGCGGCCGAGCCCGCGGTCGCGGTCCCGGACGGCACGACGGGTCCGGGGGAGCCGGGCAGCAGCTGCGCGGTGACGACGAGGTTGTCGCGCGAGCGGGCCCCGGTGTCCAGCTGGAAGCACGTGATGAGCACGAGGCGCCCCGGGACCCTGTCCCACACCTCGCCGACGTCGGCGAGCGTGCCCTTGGGGTACCGCGCGGTGCTGAGGACCTCGTAGCGGTACGTGACGCCGTCCTCGACGACCTCGACGAGGTCGCCGGCGGCCAGGGTCGCCTCCTGGCTCTCGACGTCCAGCAGCGGGTTGAACACCGCGTCGCCGGCGTTCCAGGAGTGCCCGGCGATGTAGGTCGTGTTGTCCGAGCCGGGCGTGCCGTAGGGCGCGATCCGGTAGGCGCGGTCGAAGGTCGGCGGGTCGATCCGGCCGCCGACGGGCGACACCTCGGAGACGTCCGTGCGCAGGCCGAGCGCGGGCACGACCAGCGACATCCCCTCCGCGGGCGCGGTCGACGGGGCGGGGACGGGCACGGCGGGCGACGCCGGCGACGACGGCGCAGCCGCCGTGGTCACCGGTACGGGGGCCGCGACGCCGGGGGCCGCGACGCCGGGGCCCGTACCGGTCCGGGGACCGAGCACGAGGACGAGCACGCCGACCAGGACGAGGCCCAGCAGGACCGGCACGGCGCGCGGCAGGCCACGGCGCAGCGGCACGGGCAGCCGCAGCGTCCTCGGGCGGGCACGGCGGCGCG
>NZ_JBBEOI010000091.1 GCF_037860755.1 Aquipuribacter hungaricus
AGGAGCTGCGCGGCGCCACCGCCGTCGTCACCCTCGAGCCCTGCTCGCACACCGGGCGCACCCCGCCCTGCACCGCCGCCCTGCTCGCGGCCGGTGTGGCCCGCGTCGTCGTCGGCGCCGCCGACCCCAACCCGGTCGCCGCCGGCGGCACCGACGTGCTGCGCGCGGCGGGCGTCGACGTCGTCACCGGCGTCCTCGCCGGCCGCTCGAGCAGCCTCAACCGCACCTGGGAGCACGCCGTCCGGCACGGCCGGCCGTTCGTCACCCTCAAGTGGGCCTCCACCCTGGACGGCCGGGTCGCGGCCGCCGACGGCAGCAGCCGCTGGCTGACCGGCACGGGCGCCCGCGCCGACGTCCACGCCCGGCGCGCCACCGCCGACGCCGTCCTCGTCGGCACCGGCACCGCGCTCGTCGACGACCCGTGGCTCACCACCCGCAGCACCGGCGCCGACGGCACGGTGCACCTCGCGGCGGACCAGCCGCTGCGGGTGGTGCTGGGGGAGCGCGACCTGCCGGCGGACGCGCGGCTGCGCGACGACGCCGCCCCCACGCTGCAGCTGCGCACCCGCGACGTCACGGCCGCGCTGGCCGACCTCGCCCGGCGCGAGGTCCGCCACGTCTGGGTCGAGGGCGGCCCCACCGTCGCCGCGGCGTTCCTGCACGCCGGGGCCGTCGACGAGCTCGTCACCTACCTCGCCCCCGCCGTCCTCGGCGCGGGCGCCCCTGCCGTGGGCGACCTCGGCATCACCTCCGTGGCGGGCACCCTCCGGTTCCGCCTCACCGACGTCACCCGCCTGGGCGGGGACGTCGTGCTCACCAGCACGCCCGAGAAGGAGCCCGTCTGATGTTCACAGGGATCGTCGAGGAGCTCGGCGAGGTCGTCGCGCTCGAGCACGGCACGGACTCCGCCCGGCTCCACGTCCGGGGGCCGCTGGTCACCACCGACGTCGAGCTCGGCGCGTCCGTCGCCGTCAACGGCGTCTGCCTCACCGTCACCGACCTCACCGAGGACGTCTTCGCCGTCGACGTCATGGCGGAGACGCTGCGCCGCAGCTCGCTGGCCTCGCTCGCCCCCGGCGAGCAGGTCAACCTCGAGCGGGCGATGCGCGCCGACGGCCGGTTCGGCGGCCACGTCGTCCAGGGCCACGTCGACGGCGTCGGCGAGGTGCTTGCCCGCACCCCGGGGGAGCGGTGGGAGGTCGTCCGGGTGTCGCTGCCCGCGGCGCTGCGCCGCTACGTCGTCGAGAAGGGCTCCATCACCGTGGACGGGACCTCGCTCACGGTCTCCGCGGTCGACGACGAGGCCTTCGAGGTGTCCCTCATCCCGACGACGCTGGCCGCGACCACGCTGGGGCACCGGGCGGTGGGGGACACCGTCAACCTCGAGGTCGACGTCCTGGCCAAGTACGTCGAGGCCCAGCTCGCCCACGGGGTGGTGCCCCGGTGACCCGGGCCGGCGAGGTCGACGTGTCCGGCCTGGCGACCGTCGACGCGGCCGTGGAGCAGGTCCGGCTCGGTCGGCCGGTGGTCGTGGTCGACGACGCCGACCGCGAGAACGAGGGCGACGTCATCATGGCCGCGGCCGCCGCGACCCCGCACTGGGTCGGCTGGACGGTGCGTCACTCCTCGGGCTACATCTGCGCGCCCATGCCGACGGAGCTCGCCGACCGGCTCGGCCTGCCCGCCATGGTCGAGGCCACCGAGGACCCGCTGCGCACGGCGTACAGCGTGAGCGTCGACGCCCGCACCGGCGTGACGACCGGTATCTCCGCGGCCGACCGGTCCCGCACCCTGCAGCTGCTCGCGGACCCGGCCACCGTGCCCGGCGACCTGGTGCGGCCCGGCCACGTCCTCCCGCTGCGGGCCCGGCCCGGCGGCGTGCTCGAGCGCAACGGCCACACCGAGGCGGCGGTCGACCTGTGCCGTGCCGCGGGCCTGCCCCCGGTGGGGATGATCTGCGAGCTGGTCGACGACCGGGGCGAGCTGCTGCGCCTGCCCGCCCTGCTCGACCTCGCCCGGCGCGAGGGGCTGCTCGTCATCAGCATCGCCGACCTGGTGGCGTGGCGCCGCGCGCGCGAGGCCGACGGGACACCGTCGGGTGCGCCCGCGGCCGTGCTCGCGCCGGCCGTCCGGCCCCGGGTGCGCCACGTCGCCTCCGCGGACCTGCCGAGCTCGCTCGGCCACTTCCGGGTCCACGCCTACGTCGACACCCTCACCGGCGCCGAGCACGTCGCGCTCACCGCCGACGGGCCCGCGGGACCGGGTGCGGCGACCGGCCGCCCGGTCCTGGTCCGGGTGCACTCGGAGTGCCTGACCGGGGACGCCCTGGGCTCGCTGCGCTGCGACTGCGGCCCCCAGCTGGACGCGGCCCTGTCCCGGGTCGCCGTCGAGGGCGGGGTGGTGGTCTACCTGCGCGGCCACGAGGGCCGGGGGATCGGCCTGGCCGCCAAGGTCGCCGCCTACGCCCTGCAGGACGCCGGGCTGGACACCGTGGACGCCAACACCGCCCAGGGACTGCCCGCCGACGCCCGCGAGTACGGCGGCGCCGCCGCGGTGCTCGACCACCTCGGGGTGCACCGGGTGCGGCTGCTCACCAACAACACCGAGAAGGTGGACGGCCTCGGGCTCGGCGGCATCGACGTCGTCGAGCGCGCCCCGCTCGTGGTCGGCACCGGGCCGGACAACATCGGCTACCTGGCCGTCAAGCGCGACAGGATGGGCCACGTGCTGCCGGGGCTCCCGGGCCTCACCGGGCTCACGGGGGACCAGGACCACGACCAGGACATCGACCGGGACCACGACCGGGACCACGACCAGGACCACGACGGCCTGCCGGAGCCCGTGCACGCGGGCCAGGCAGCAGCAGAGGACGGGAGCGCCGGCCGGCGCTCCCGCGAGGACGGACCTTGGAGGACCGCATGAGCGGCGACGGAGCACCGGCAGTCATCGTGGAGCCCGGGTCGGGGGCGGGCCTGCGGGTCGCGGTCGTCGCGGCGAGCTGGCACACCCGGGTGATGGACGGGCTGCTGGCCGGCACCCGGCGGGCGCTGGCCGAGGCCGGCGTCACCGACGTCACCGAGGTGCGCATCGCCGGCTCGTTCGAGCTGCCGGTGGCTGCCGCCGTGCTCGCGCCCGAGCACGACGCGGTCGTCGCGCTCGGCGTCGTCGTCCGCGGCGGCACGCCCCACTTCGAGTACGTCTGCCAGGCCGCCACCCAGGGCCTCACCGACGTCACGGTCCGCACCGGCACGCCCGTCGGCTTCGGGCTGCTGACCTGCGACACCGTCGAGCAGGCGCTCGACCGCGCCGGGCTCGAGGGCTCCAGCGAGGACAAGGGCGCCGAGGCCGCGGAGGCCGCCGTGAGCACGGTGCTGGGCCTGCGGGCGGCGCTGCGCCGGGGCCGGGCGAGCGTGGGGTTCGCCTCCGCCTAGAGCCGCCGGCGGGCCGTCAGCCGACGGTCGTGCGAGCGGTTGCGGGAGCGCCGTGCGCGGCCACGCTGGACGGTGCGGGCCGGCCACCAGGGTCGGCCCCACCCGCACCCAGGAGGACCCGTGACCCGCCCGACCACCTCCGGCGCCGCCCTCGCCGGCACCGCCGTCGCCCTGTCCGCGCTCCTGCTCACCGGCTGCGGCTCCGACGGCGGACCCGCCGAGGAGCTGCCCACGGCCGGCGACATCACCGGCGACACCTCGCTGCCCACCGGCGACGAGGTCACCGGCGAGCCGTCGGTCTCCTCCTCCTGAGCATCGCCACCACCGGGGCGGACCGGTCCCGGGGACCCCGCCCCGGCGCGCGTAGCCTGACGCGGTGATCCCGGTCCCGCCCGTCCCGCCCGTCCCCCCCACCCCGCGGCAGGTCGACCGGGCCGTCGCACGCGCCCGGGCCGGCAAGGCGCTCGACGCCGGCGAGGCCGAGGTTCTGCTGTCCGCGCGCGGCGAGCAGCTCGCCGCCCTGGCCGAGCCCGCCGGTCGGGTCCGCGACGCCGCCATGGCCCGCGAGGGGCGCCCCGGCGTCGTCACGTACTCGCGCAAGGTGTTCGTCCCGCTCACCCGGCTCTGCCGCGACCGCTGCCACTACTGCACCTTCGTCACCGTGCCCCACCGGGTGCCCTCGGCCTTCCTCGAGATGGAGGAGGTGCTGCAGATCGCCCGCGACGGTGCCGCGGCCGGCTGCAAGGAGGCGCTGTTCACGCTGGGGGACCGGCCCGAGGACCGCTGGCCGCAGGCCCGGCAGTGGCTGGACGAGCGCGGCTACGACGACACGCTGTCCTACGTCCGCGCCTGCGCCGTGGCGGTGCTCGAGGAGACCGGCCTGCTGCCGCACCTCAACCCCGGCGTCATGAGCTGGCAGGAGATCCAGCGGCTCAAGCCGGTCGCCCCGTCCATGGGGATGATGCTGGAGACCACGGCCGCGCGGCTGTGGTCCGAGCCGTCGGGCCCGCACTACGGCAGCCCCGACAAGGACCCCGCCGTCCGGCTCCGCGTGCTCGAGGACGCCGGCCGCCTGGCCGTGCCGTTCACCACCGGCATCCTCGTCGGGATCGGCGAGACCGCCGCCGAGCGGGTCGACTCGCTGCTGGCGATCCGGCGGGTGGCGCGCGAGTTCGGCGCCGTCCAGGAGGTCATCGTCCAGAACTTCCGGGCCAAGCCGGACACCGCCATGCGGGCCGCCGACGACCTGGACCACGAGTCGTTATTGGCCACCCTCACCGTCGCCCGCCTGCTGCTCGGCCCGACCGTGTCGCTGCAGGCGCCGCCCAACCTCAGCGACCCCGAGGGCCTCGTCGCGCTGCTGGGCGCGGGGGTGGACGACTGGGGCGGCGTCTCCCCGGTCACCCCGGACCACGTCAACCCCGAGCGGCCGTGGCCCCACCTGGACGACCTCGAGGCCACCACCCGGGCGGCCGGCTTCGAGCTGGCCGAGCGCCTGACCATCCACCCCGGCTACGCCCGCGCGGCGTTCGGCGAGGCACCCGGCTGGCTCGACGTCCGGCTGCGGGCGCACGTCGCGGCGCTCATGGACCCCGCCACCGGGCTCGCCGTGGCGGGGGCGGTGCCGCAGCCCCTGGCGTGGCAGGAGCCGGACGGCGGGCTGGTCACCACCGGGCGCGCCGACCTGCACGCCACCGTCGACACCACCGGCAGGACCGCCGACCGGCGCGGCGACTTCGACGACGTCTACGGCGACTGGGAGACGGTGGGGGAGCGGCGCCACCCCGAGGCCCCTGCGGTCCTCGGCGGCGACGACCTCGCCGTCGGCCTCCGTCGGGCCGAGACCGACCCCGCCGGCCTCACCGACGCCCAGTACCTCGCCCTGATGACCAGCGACGGTGCCGCCCTGGACGCGGTGACCTCGCTGGCCGACGCGGTGCGCCGCGACGTCGTCGGCGACGACGTCACCTACGTCGTCAACCGGAACATCAACGTCACCAACGTCTGCTACGTCGGCTGCCGGTTCTGCGCCTTCGCCCAGCGGGCCTCCGACGCGGACGCGTACACCCTGAGCCTGGAGGAGGTGGGCCGCCGGGCGGCGGAGGCCCAGGCCCTCGGCGCCACCGAGGTGTGCATCCAGTCCGGCATCAGCCCCGACCTGGGGCCCGGCGCCTACGCCGGCATCGTCCGCGCCGTGCTCGACGCGGCCCCGGGCATGCACGTGCACGCGTTCAGCCCGATGGAGGTCGTCAGCGCGGCCGCACGGGCCGGGGTGAGCATCGCCGACTGGCTGTCGGAGGTCCGCGACGCCGGCCTGGGGTCCATCCCGGGCACGGCGGCCGAGATCCTCGACGACGACGTCCGCTGGGTGCTCACCAAGGGCAAGCTGCCGACCAGCGCGTGGATCGAGGTCGTGGAGACCGCGCACCGCCTCGGCATCCCCAGCAGCTCGACGATGATGTACGGCCACGTCGACCACCCGCGGCACTGGGTGGCCCACCTGCGCACCCTGGCGGCGCTGCAGGACCGCACCGGCGGCCTCACGGAGTTCGTGCCGCTGCCGTTCGTCCACACCTCCAGCCCGATCTACCTGGCCGGGCTGGCCCGGCCGGGGCCGACGCTGCGCGACAACCGGGCCGTCCACGCGGTCGCCCGGCTCCTGCTGCACGGCCGGGTCGACCACGTGCAGACGTCGTGGGTGAAGCTCGGCGTCGACGGCACCCGCGCGATGCTCACCGGCGGCGCCGACGACCTGGGCGGCACCCTCATGGAAGAGACCATCAGCCGGATGGCCGGCTCCGCGCACGGCTCCGCCAAGACGGTCGAGGAGCTCCGGCTCATCGCCGACGGCATCGGCCGCCCGGTGCGCGAGCGGAGCACGACCTACGCCCCGCTGCACCCGGTGGGCTGAGGCAGCGGCCGAGGGCGCTCAGTCCTGCTTGGCCGCGCCCCAGCCGTGCCAGCGCTCGATCCGGACGTGGACGCTCACGCGCGGGCTCGTGCGGTTCGGGTACTCGCCGCCGCCGTAGTGCCGCGAGAGCCGGTCGATGTCCTTGAGCCCCTCGTCGGGCTCGACGGACACGACGGTGCCCTGGACGCTGACGTGGGTGTACCAGTCGTCGGCGGCGGTCGCGGTGAGCGAGACGCGGGGGTCCCGCTGCAGGTGCGTGAGGCGGGCGCGGGTGGCGTCGAGGCCGAGCAGCATCGTGCCGTCCTCCTCGATGAGGTACCAGGTCGCCACGGTCACGGGCCGGCCGTCGGCGGCCAGCGTGGCCATGACGGCCGGGCGAGCAGGGCGGCGACGTCGTCGGGCATCGGGGGCGTGGGCACCTGTTCAGGCTAGGCCCGGCCGCTCGCCTAGGCTCACCCCACGTGAAGACCTTCGACGCGCTGTTCGCCGAGCTGACCGAGACGGCCCGGACCCGTCCCGAGGGCTCCCGCACCGTCGCCTCGCTCGACGCCGGCGTGCACGCGATCGGCAAGAAGGTCGTCGAGGAGGCGGCCGAGGTGTGGATGGCCGCGGAGCACGAGGGCGACGCCCGCACCGCCGAGGAGATCAGCCAGCTGCTGTACCACCTGCAGGTGCTCATGCTCGCCAAGGGCCTCACGCTGGCAGACGTGGAGAGGTACCTCTGATGCCCGACCGTCCGATGCTGCGCGTCGCCGTGCCCAACAAGGGCGCGCTGTCCGAGGCGGCCCACGAGATCCTCGCCGAGTCCGGCTACCGGCGCCGGCGAGACCCCAAGCAGCTGCGCCTGGTGGACGCCGACAACGACGTCGAGCTGTTCTTCCTGCGCCCCCGCGACATCGCCGTGTACGTCGGCTCCGGCACGCTCGACGTGGGCATCACCGGCCGCGACCTGCTCATCGACTCCGGCGCGCCGGCCCGGGAGCTGCTGCCGCTCGGCTTCGCCCGCTCGACGTTCCGCTTCGCCGCCCCGGTCGACGGCGGCGTGGCCAGCACCGACGCCCTCGGCGGCACCCGGGTCGCCGCGGCCTACCCGGGCCTGGTCCGCGCCTGGCTGGACGAGCGCGGCGTCGACGCCACGGTGGTCGGGCTGGACGGGGCGGTGGAGTCCGCGGTGCAGCTCGGCATCGCCGACGTCATCGCCGACGTCGTGGAGACCGGCACCACGCTGCGGCAGGCCGGGCTGCAGGTCTTCGGCGAGCCGCTGCTGGAGTCCGAGGCCGTCCTCGTCGTGCCCGCCGACCGCGACCCGCACCCTGGCGTCGACGTGCTCGCGCGCCGGCTCACCGGGGTGATGACCGCCCGCCGCTACGTCCTCATCGACTACGACGTCCGCAACGAGCACGTCGAGGCCGCCGCCGCCGTCACGCCGGGGCTGGAGTCGCCGACGGTGTCGCCGCTGCACGACTCCGGCTGGTCCGCGGTCCGCGCGATGGTGCCGCGCGCGGACACCAACGCCGTCATGGACGAGCTGTGGGAGGTCGGCGCCCGCGCCATCCTCGTCACCGAGATCCACGCGTGCCGGCTGTGAGCACCGCGCGGTGAGCGTCGACCGGGCCTCGCTGCACCGCCCGATCCGTCCCCGTGCCGGGCGGACCGTCGCCTACGTGGTGGCGGTCGCCTGGGCGCTGCTCATGCTGGCCATCGCCACGGGCGTGCCCGCCGAGGTCCCCGGCATGGGGCCGCTGGACCGCGTCGGCTTCTCGCTGCTCGGGGTCGGCGGGGTGTGGCTGCTGCACCGGCTCGCCAGCGTGGAGGTCGTGCCGTCCGAGACCGGTGTCGTCGTCCGCAACGTCGCCAGCACCCGGCGGCTGGAGTGGGCGCAGGTCGTCGACGTCCGGTTCGGCCGGGACTCCACGTGGGGGCGGCTCAACCTGTCCGACGGGACGTCCCTGCAGACGATGGGCATCCAGTCCGCCGACGGCGACCGGGCCGCCCAGGACGCCGTCCGCCTGGCCACCCTCGTCGAGCTGCACGCCCGCGAGGCCGGCCCCCGCCAGGCGTCCTGACCCGGCAGCCCGCCAGGGCTGCCGGGTGCGCCGTCCGTCAGGCCTGCCCCGCGCGCCGGTCGCCCTCGGCCCGCCGGTCGACGTCGGTCGGCTCGACGGGGGTGGGCTGCACGGTCGTGGACGGGAACTCCACGAGCGGGCCGCTGCGGTGGGCGTCCCAGTCGCGGAACGTCAGGTCGGTCTGCAGGTACAGCGCGAGCAGCTCGGCCAGGTGGAGCAGGCCGTCCAGGTGGGTGCGCTCGTGCCCGTGGGAGGAGTCCACGCCGAAGCCGAGCAGCGCGGTGCGGGCCTCGACGCCGGACTCGACGGCGGGCGCGGCGTCGGAGCGGTAGACCCGGTACACGTCGCGCACGGCGGGCACGTCGTGCTCGGCGGCCAGCGCGAGCAGCCGGCGGGTGAGGTGGAAGTCGTGCGGGCCGGTCGAGTCCATCATCCCGACGTTGACCGCCTCCTCCAGCGACTGCTGCCCGGGGGCGACGACGCCGTTGTCGACCGCGACGATCTCGGCGGTGCCGTCGTCGAAGCCGTGGGTGGCGCCGTGACCGACCTCCTCGCCGATGGTGACGAGCAGCCGCGCGGTGACCGGCGGCGTGATGCCGGACTCCACGAGCGCCTTGAACGCCGCCAGGCACGCGGCGAGGCCGGCCTTGTCGTCGAGGTGCCGGGACTTCACGTAGCCGAGCGGGGTGATCTGCGGGGCGGCGTCGATGGCGACGAAGTCCCCGACCTGGATGCCGAGGGCGAGCAGCCCGGCGACGTCGGAGACGGGCGCGTCGACCCGCACCTCGACGAGGTGCCACCCGACGCCCTGGGTGTCGACCTCGTCGCCGAAGGTGTGCCCGGACGACTTCAGCGGCAGCACCGTGCCGGTGTACGTGCGCTCGGGGTCGTCGGTGAGGACCGTGACGTGGGCGCCCTCGGCGAAGCGCGCGGAGTGGGTGCCCACCTGGACGACCTCGAGCCGGCCGTTCTCCTTGAGCCGCTTGACCATCGTCCCGATCGTGTCGGCGTGGACGACGACGGCGCGGTTGACGTCGCCGCGCACGCCCGGGACGGTCGCGCGGAGCACGCCGCGGCGGGTGAGGTCGAGGTCGACGCCCGTGGCCGACAGCAGCTCGCCGACGTGCTGCATGACGGCGTCGGTGCGCCCGGACGGGCTGGGGATGACGAGCAGCTCCAGCAGGGTGTCGCGGAGGAAGTCGGCGTCGATGGGCAGACGGACGGGGGCGGCGGGGGCGCCGGTCGGAGCGGTCACCCCGGCATCGTGGCAGACCCCCCGGGCGCCCCTGCCCCCTCCGTCAGCGGGCGGTCCCGGGGAACAGCAGGTCGACGAACCGGGCCGCGGTCGGCCGCGGCTCGTGGTTGGCCAGGCCCGGGCGCTCGTTGGCCTCGACGAAGACGAACTCGTCGCCGCCGACGTCGGGGACCATGAAGTCGATGCCCGTCACGGGGATGCCGATCGTCCGGGCCGCCCGCACGGCGGCCTCCCGCAGCGGCAGGGACAGCTGCTCGGTGCAGTCCTCGATGGTGCCGCCGGTGTGCAGGTTGGCCGTGAGCCGGACCTGCAGCGCGGTGCCGCGGGGCAGCACGTCGGTGAGCTCGTGCCCGGCACCGCGGACGACGGACTCCGTCACCCCGTCCAGCGGGATGGTCGACTCGCCGCGGGTGGCGCGCTCGCGCCGCCGGGACTGGGCCCGCACCAGGGCGGCGATGTCGTCGCGGCCGTTGCCGACCACCGTCGCGGGCCGCCGGACCGCGGCGGCCACCACCTGCTCGTCGATGACGAGGACGCGGACGTCGTCGCCGGCCACCCGCTCCTCCAGCAGCACGTCCGGGCAGTGGTGGTACGCCGCGGCGACCGCCGTGCGCAGCGCGCCGGGCTCGCTCACCCCGACCGTGATGCCGCGGCCCTGCTCGCCCCGGGCGGGCTTGACGACCACCTCGCCGACGGACGCCATGAACGCCTCCTCGGCCTCGCCCACGACCCCGTCGACCACCTCGTGGCCGCGCGCCACGGGCACTCCCGCACCGGCGAGCAGGCGGCGGGTGACGCGCTTGTCGTCGCAGCGGCTCATCGCCACGGCGCTGGTGAGCTCCGACAACGACTCCCGGGTGAGCACGGTCCGGCCGCCGTGGGTGAGGCGCATCTCGCCCCAGCGGCCGTCCGTCACCTCCACGTGCACCCCGCGGCGCAGTGCCTCCTCCGCGATGATCCGGGCGTACGGGTTGAGGTCGTCCAGGCGGGCTGGGCGCGGCGCGAACAGCGGCTCGTTGATGGGGTTCTTGCGCTTGACGCACACCGTGCCGGTGCGGACGAAGCCGAGCTTCTCGTACAGCGCCATCGCCGAGGTGTTGCCCGCGAGCACCGACAGGTCCATCCACGACCGCCCCCGCGCCTGGTAGCGCTGGGCCAGGGTGCGGGTGAGCGCCTCCCCGACGCCGGGCTGGCGGGACTGCGGGTCCACGGCCAGCGCCCACAGGCTGCTCCCGCCCTCGGGGTCGCCGAACGCCAGGACGTGGTCCACGCCGGTCACCGTGCCGACGACCTGACCGGTGGTCGTGTCCTGGGCGACGAGGTAGGTGAACGTCCGGGTGCGCTGGTTGGCCCACAGCGTGTCGACGTCGCCGGTGACCATGCCGACGCTCGCGCAGATCCGGTTGGCCTCGACCAGGTCGTCGCGCGCGCCCACGGTCCGCACGAGCAGCCCGCGCGGCGGCGTGGTCTGGCGGCGGTAGCGGTGCAGCGGCAGGCGCAGCGTGTAGCTGGGGTCGACGAACAGCTCGCTGGGCGCCAGGCCGACGAGGACCTGCGGGTCGGGCGGGTAGATGCAGATGTCGCGCTGCCCCGACCCCTCCGCCCGCAGCACGTCGAGGATGCCGGTGTGGGCGGTGAAGGTCTGGCCGAACACCAGCCGGCCCCAGCCCATGTCGACGACCACGTCGTCGGACATGCCCTGGCGCAGGTGCTCGGGGACGGCCCGCCACGGCTCGGACGTGATGGACGGGCGGCCCCGCAGGCCCGCCACCCGCGGACGGCTCCGGTGCGCGGTCACCGGCTCACCCCACCTCGTGGGACTGCAGCCACCACTCCAGCAGCCCGAGCTGCCACAGCTTGTTGCCCCGCAGCGGGGTCAGGCCGGAGTTGGGGTCCGCGAGCAGGCCGTCGACGTAGCCGTCGGCGAACAGCCCGCGCTGCCGGGCGGCGGGGGCGTGGAGCGCGTCGCGGACCACGTCGAGGACCTTCCCCTCGAGGTGGGTGATCGCCGGCACCGGGAAGTAGCCCTTCGGCCGGTCGATGACCTCGGCGGGGACGACCCGGCGGGCGGCGGCCTTGAGGACGCCCTTGCCGCCGTCGGCGAGCTTGTGCTCGGCGGGGCACCGGGCGGCGAGCTCGACGAGCTCGTGGTCGAGGAACGGGACCCGGGCCTCCAGGCCCCACGCCATCGTCATGTTGTCCACCCGCTTGACCGGGTCGTCGACGAGCATGACCTCGGTGTCCAGGCGGAGCGCGGCGTCGACCGCGGTGGCCGCGCGGCCCTGCGTGAGGTGGTCGCGGACGAAGGCGTACGACGGGCCGGCCGGGTCCACGGCGGACATCGCGGCGTAGACGTCGGGGGCGACGACGCGGCCCATCTCGGCGTGGTCGCGGTCGAAGAACGCCCGGGCGTACGCGTCGGGCGCGTCCTCCACGCGCAGGCCGTCCAGCGGCGGGTACCAGTGGTAGCCGGCGAACACCTCGTCGGCGCCCTGGCCGGACTGCACGACCTTGATGTGCTTGGACACCTCGCGGCTCAGCAGGTCGAAGGCGACGACGTCGTGGCTGACCATCGGCTCGCTCATCGCCGCGACGGCGTGCTCGAGGGAGCCGACGAGCTCGTCGGAGCCGACCCGGATGCGGTGGTGGTCGGTGCCGAAGCGCTCGGCGACGACGTCGGAGTAGACGAACTCGTCGCCCTCGCGGCCGGCGACGGCGTCGAAGCCGATGCTGAACGTCGCCAGCCCCGTCTGCCCCTGCTCGGCGAGCAGGCCGACCACCAGGCTGGAGTCGACCCCGCCGGACAGCAGCACCCCGACCGGGACGTCGGCGACCATCCGGCGGCGGACGGCGGTGCGGACGGCCTCCAGCGTCGCGTCGGTCCAGTCCTCGAAGGACATCCCGGCGTCGGACTCGTCGCGCTCGTACGACGGGGACCAGTACCGGGTGTCGGTCGACGTGCCGTCCCGCTCGTAGACCCGGACGGTCGCCGGCGGGAGCTTCCGCACCCCGCGCAGGATGGTCAGAGGGGCGGGGACCACGGCGTGCCAGGACAGGTAGTGGTGCAGCGCGACCGGGTCGATGCTCGTGTCGACGTCGCCGCCGGCCAGCAGCGCCGGGACGGTCGAGGCGAAACGGACCCGGCGGGCGCCGGTCGACCCGCCGCCCGTGCCGGTGGAGACGTACAGCGGCTTGATCCCGAGCCGGTCGCGGGCCATCACGGTGCGCCCGGTGTCCCGCTCGCTGATGACGCAGGCGAACATGCCGAGCAGCCGGTCGACCCAGGACAGGCCCCACTGCGCGTACCCGCGCATGACGACCTCGGTGTCGGAGGTGGAGAAGAACCGGTGGCCCAGCGCCTCGAGCTCGGCGCGCAGCTCGCGGTAGTTGTAGACCATGCCGTTGAACACGACGGTGAGGCCGAGCTCGTTGTCGACCATGGGCTGGGCGCCGCACTCGGACAGGTCGACGATCTTCAGGCGCCGGTGGCCGAACGCGACCGGCCCCTGCGACCAGACGCCGGACCCGTCGGGGCCCCGGGGGGACATGACGTCCGTCATCCGGTCCACGGCGGCCACGTCCGCCCGGGTGCCGTCGAAGGTGATCTCACCGCAGATGCCGCACATGCCCCCACCTTGGCAGGCGGTTGTTACAGGCGCGGGACGTGGCGACCGGGTGCCGGACCTCAGGCCTCCAGCAGGCGCTGGGCCTGGCGGGGCCACGTGGCCAGGGTCGCGGACCGGGCCACCCCGGCGGCGTCGAGCGCGTCGGCCACGGCGGCGGTGCTGCTGCCGGCCAGCCCGGTGAGGTCGGTGATGCCGGCGGCGACGAGCGCCTCGGCGCTGCGGCGGCCCAGGCCCGACACGCGGACGAGCTCGTCGAGCCCGGCGGGGGAGGGGGCGTCGGGCTCGGCGACCGGCTCGGCGACGGGCACGGCGACCGGCTCGGGGACCGGCT